>JACQUS010000499.1 GCA_016210125.1 Chloroflexota bacterium
CCGGCCAGTGCCGCGCCGACGGCCGCCGCGCCGACCATCTCGGCCTCGGCGCGGTCGACAAGCGACACGTGGGCGCTCGACACCTTGTGCAGCGCGTTCGGGCGGTCATAGCGCGCGCGCAGGCCGAGATCGCGGCGAACGATGCTGCACAGGTAGCCGCTGACGTCGTCGGCATAGGTATGGCCGAAGTCATCGCGGAACGCGCCGTCCCCTTGGCCAAGGAGCCGGCCCTGCTCGTCGCGCGCGGTCTCCGGGACGACGGCCACGACGTAGCCGTTCCGCCGGCAGGCAGCCTCCACGGCGGCGAGGAAGTCCGCCAGTCGTAGCGGGCGCTCGGGGACGGCGACGACGTGCGGGCCGGCGGACGCGTCGACGCGTCCGAGGGCCGCCGCGGCGGCCAGCCAGCCGCTGTTGCGGCCCTTGACCTCGAACAGGCGCACGGGTTCCACGCGACGCATGGCCCGCGCGTCCTGGTCGAGGTCGCAGAGCGCCGTGGCGACGAAGCGCGCCGCGCTGCCGTAGCCGGGGCAGTGATCGGTGCATGGCAAGTCGTTGTCGATAGTCTTTGGGACGCCGACGACGGCCAGCTCGTACCCCGCTGCCCGCGCCGCGGCGGCGAGCGCGAGCGCCGTTTCGGCCGTATCGTTGCCGCCGATGAGCAGCAGCGTGTGGGCGTCGTGGCGGCGGAGCGTTGTCAGCGCGCACTCGACCTCCGCGCCGGCAAGTCGATGGCGCGCCGAGCCGAGCGCCGCGGACGGTGTGGCCGCCAGGGCGTCGAGCGTCGCCGCGTCGAGCGCGCTCAGGTCGACGCAAGCGTCCTCGAGCAGCCCGAGGGCGCCGCAGCGCAGGCCGAGCACGCGCGCCACGCCGTGCGCCTTCGCCGCGCGCACGACGCCGACGAGACTGGCGTTGATGACCGGCGTCGCTCCGCCCGACTGCCCGACGACCAGCGCGCCCCTCACGCTTGCTCCCGTCCTCCGCGCGCGCTGCGCAGCGATCGGCACCAGCGTAGCACGTCGCTGCCTCGGCGGCTTACGCGATAATAGGCGCGCGATGAGGAAGAAGGAGCGGGGGAAGGCGCGGCAGCCAAGAGGTGGGGGAGGCCCAGAGGGGACTGCGCCTCCTCTGGGAACCCAACTGGGAACCCAACCTTGGAGTGGGGTGGGGCATCGCCGCCAGGCCGGACCATTCTTCCGGGGGAGAGTCGTGACCGATCTCGCCATCGCGCTTCTGAGCCTACTTGGGCTGGCCATAGCGTCGCTGTTCACGCTGGCGGCCTACGGGCTTGCCACGCAGCGCCTAGGGCCGATCCTGGCTGTCTGCCGGCTCGACGAGCAGACGTGCCGGCGCATCGTGGACACGCCGCAGGCGCGCGCGCTCGGCTTGCCGAACAGCGTCTACGGCCTGGCCTACTACCTCGTGCTCGTCGCCGGGCTGGGTCTGGGCTGGTGGCACCCCGGCAGCACGCTCCTAGGCTCAGCGGTGCTCGTCGCCTGGGCCACCGTCGTGCTGGCAGCGTACCTGGCGTACGCGCTGCTCGCGGTGCTGCGCGTGCCGTGTGTGCTCTGTCTGGCCAGCCACACCATCAACCTGGCGCTGGCGCTGCTGCTCAGCGTGCGCTGGCTGGGCTGGGTCTAAGTCGGCTGCGGGGGGCCAGGCGGCGCTTTGCCGTCGGCCTGGGGCGGACGCTCGTCGTAGGGCCAAGGGAACACACGCTGGCAGCGACGGCAGCGCAAGAAGAGCGTGACGCCCGACGCCTCGATACGCATAGAGACGTGCTCGAAGTCACGCCTTAAGCGCTCCGCGCGCGCGCCGCACAAAGGGCACGCCTTCGGGTGCACGGCTTCCTCCGGGCACAAGCTAGCTTCGGTGGGTGCTGGGCCCGGCTCTATTATACCGAAGGTCGCGCGAGGCGACCAAAAGAGTACCCTGCCTCTTGGCTGCCGGAGGCGGCGAGCACGCATGGTAGCATTGGTTTCAGAAGCCCAGAGCATGAACGGTGGCGGACGGATGACGACGAGCGATGATGCCGAGACACTCTCCTGCATCCGCCATCCCGGCCGCAGCACCGTCCTACGCTGCGGCCGATGCAATGCGCCGATCTGCGTCGCGTGTACCGTGCAGACGCCGGTCGGCGCGCGTTGCCCGGCCTGCGCGCAGAGGCGCCGCCTGCCGACCTATGAGGTAAGCCGGCGGCTCTACCTGCGCGCCGCCGCGGCCGGCGTGGCCGCGGGTCTTCTCGGCGGAATGGTGATAAGCGGCCTGCTGCGCGGGCTCTTCGCCATCTGGCTTGCCCCGGTGTTCGGCTGGCTCGTCGGCGAGGTGGTGGCGCGGGCGGCCAACCTACGGCGTGGGCCGGGGCTCCAGGCCATTGCCGCTGCGGCAGTGCTCGTCGGGGCCGTATTCGGGCCGGCGCTGCCGGCGATCGTCAGCGGCCGGCCGATCGGTGCGGCGCTGCTTCAGGCCGTCCTCGTCGCCGGCGGCGACCTGTGGGTGGGGGTCTTCGGCCTGCTGGCCGTCTTCTTCGCTGTCCAGCGCGTGCGCTGACTACGGCGCCCGCTGAGCGGCCGGCGCGTAGACGCGGTTGACGAGCGCGACGGTGACCTCGTTGACGATCAGTGCGCCGCTGCCTTCGAGCCGAAAGTCGTTGGCCCCCGCCTGGCGGTTGGCGAAGAGCGCGTCTGGCAGCTCCCAGGTGTACGACTTCCACGTGCGGCTGCCGGTGAGGTAGACCGTCGCCGTTGCCGACGGCTCCGGCATCGAGCTGGGGCCGCGCGTACTGTCGTAGACCAAGCTGAACCACTCGGCCCCCGGCGTCGTTGGGTCGGCGTCGAAATAGCGCACGGTGATGCGCACGCGCGCCGGGCGATTGAACAGGAAGTCGTCGTGCACAGAGAAGACCATCGTCGTGCCCCGTGCCCGCCGGCCCGCCTCGCTGCTCCACACGCCGGTCGTGGTCGCACTGCCCTCGATCTCGTCCTGCGAGAGACCCTGCGAGGTGTTTAGCTCGCCCAGCGTCGTGCTGGCGCGCGCCGCGTTGCGATAGTCGATGCTCTTGAACGCTGTAGCCAGGCGCGCGGTGGCCTCGACGTAGGCGCGGCCGTGCTCGGCCGACTCGGCGATGGCCGTGCCGTCGGACCAGTGGTTCCAGCTATCGAGCACGGCGAGGTGCACACCCTTGCTCAGCGCGCGCTGCCAGCCGCGCTCGTAGAACGCGCCGCCCTCGCGGTCGCGCAGGCGGCGGTTCACCGCGGCCCCGTCGTCGAAGCCCGGGCCGAGCGAGACGACACCCGCGGTCACGTAGCCGGGCTGTGTCGGCGACGATAGCCCGGGCGTGGCGCGGTACCAGTCGTCGACCACCGAGGCCGGCATGTGCTCCCAGCGCGTGTCGACGATGAGGTACGGCGGCACGCCGAAGGCCGCGGCGAAGCGCGCGCGCAGGCGCTCGAAAAACGTCTGGTCGTAGCGGGAGACGATGTCCGAGCCGCGGTAGAGCAGCAGGACGACCGGTCGGCCGCCGAGGGTGAACCAGCGCTCGCGCGGCACCTGCGAGTAGAAGTCCTGGGCCGCCTTGATGAGGAGGCCGACGGTGGTCTGGTCGGTCAGGTCGAGTGGCGTGCGCGGCTCGCGGAAGACGCGCTCGCCGTACAGCGTCTGTGGGTCGAGCAGCAGGCCGAGGGACGGAGCGCGCTCCATCGACTGCGCGGCGGCGACGAGGCTGCGTAGCGCCGGCACGGCCTGCGTGCTGCCGTCGGCGCTGTTGCCGTTGTACCAGATGAGAGCGGCGTCGATCTGCGCCGCGCGCATGTCGGCGAAGTCCTTGCGCACGACGTCCGCGTCGCGCCAGGAGTAGCTGGGCGCGATGCGTTGCGCGTTGACGCCGGGCGGCCCCATGCTGCTGCGCTCCCACTGCGCCGGAAAGCGCCCGTCGTAGATCGGGTAGTAGAGCGTGGCGATGGCGCGGTCGCGCACCGGGCCGATGGCCGCCACGTCGGACGGCGCGTCGTTCGGCGCCAGCCCCGTCCCCGCCGCCCGCCCGACGTAGATGGCGCGGACGTACAGATCGCGGCCCGACGCGACGAGGGCGAAGTCGCTCCCGCCGGCCATGGCGTTGCTGAAGTAGGCGTCGCTCAGGTAGAACGTGGCCCGGCGCCACTGGTTCCGGTTGCTGCGCGTGATCGTCGCCGCGACGCGGTGGGCCTCGCTCGTCGAGTCGTACTGGAGGTAGAAGTCGCCGGTGCCATTGTCGAAGTACTCCACGGCGACCAGCACGTCGCGGGCGTTGCCGTTCTTGATGTACGTGTCGTTCACGTCGAAGACGATCATGCCCGAAGTGGCCTTGCGCGCCTGCTCGCCGCCGATGGTCTCCGGCGTGGTCGGCGCGGCCGCCTCGTTCTGATAGAGGCCGTGGCCGCCCTCATTCGTCTCGGCCAGGCGCGTCCAGACGAACAGCGGCAGCCCGCCACCGGCGCCGGCGGCCGCGAGGCCGGCGCCGCGGTCGAGGGTGCGCGCCGGCCGGGCGACGGTCACGCTGTCGATGGCCAGCAAGTAGCCGTCGTTGGCCGCCTGGTACTCCGACCCGACCTCCTGGGCGATGCGGAAGTCGGCCTGCGCGTTGAGCTGTCGGTTGCCGAAGCGCACGTTGGTGAGGTTGAAGGTAGTGGTCTTCCAGGTGCGGCTGTTGGTCAGCCAGACGACATTGTTGGTAGCCACGGGCGACGACAGCCCGGCGGCCGGCCAGTGCGCCTGCACCTCGGCGCTGGCGGCCAGCGAGCTGGTCGAGTCGTAGTGCAGGGTGAACGTGCCGTAGCCCTGGTCGAAGTACGACACGGTGACGCTCACCTCGCTGACGGTGCCTTCCTTGGCGAAGCTGTCGTCGACGTCGAAGTACGCCCGACCCTGCGGCGAGACGCGGACGGCTGTCCGGCTGTGGTCGCTGGTCGGCGTGGTCACGCCGTCGCCGCCGCTGCGCAGCGTCAGCCCACTGGCCGTGGCCGGCGCCTGGAACCCGACGCTGCTTGCTCCGCCGAATGCCGGCGCCGGCGTCTGTGGCGGGGCCGGCGTCGCGCCCTCCACGCGCTGCACCGTGACGCGGCGGACCATCAGGCCGGCGCGCTCGTCGACGATACGGAAATCGGCTCCCTGCTGCTGGTTGTCGAAGCGCACCTGGTCGAGCGAGAAGCGTGCAATCTTGAACTGGTTCGTCCCGCCGATGACGACGCGCTCGGTTGGCGCGTAGCCGCTTGACATGGCGTCGTACTGCACGTAGAAGCTGCGACCGGTCAGTTGCGCCTGATCGTAGTACTCGACCTCGAGGACGGCGGAGCGGTAGCTGCCGTTGCGGATGTAGTTGTCGTCGACGTCGAAGTACAGGTTGCCGGCGGACGAGGTCTGCACGACGGGCATGCCCAGCGCGGCCGAGGTCCTGGGCAGCCCGTCGTCGAAGTGGCGCAGCAGCAGGCCGCCGTTCTGGTCGGGCGCGACGAAGGCCGCTGTTGTCCCGCCGGAGATCGGCTGCGGGGTCGAGGTGGTTCGCTGCACCGTGACGCGGCGGACCATCAGGCCGGCGCGCTCGTCGGCGATGCGGAAGTCGGCGCCTAGCTGCTGGTTATCGAAGCGCACCTGGTCGAGGTAGAAGCGTGCGACCTTGAACTGGCTCGTTCCGGTGATGAAGACGCGCTCTGTCGGCCGGTAGGCGTTCGATGTGGCGTCGTACTGCACGTAGAAGGTCCAACCCATCAGGTCGGGATGGTCGAAGTACTCCACCTCGAGAATCGCCGTCGGATAGCTGCCGTTGCGGATGTAGTTGTCGTCGACGTCGAAGTACAGGTTCCCGGCGGACGAGGTCTGCACGACGGGGATGCCCAGCGCGGCCGAGGTGATGGGCAGCCCGTCGTCGAAGTGGCGTAGCACCAGGCCGCCGTTCTGGTCAGGCGCGACGAAGGCCGCCGTTGTCCCGCCGGAGATCGGCTGCGGGGTCGAGGTGGCGCGCTGCACCGTGACGCGGCGGACCATCAGGCCGGCCCGCTCGTCGACGATGCGGAAGTCGGCGCCCATCTGCTGGTTATCGAAGCGCACCTGGTCGAGGTAGAAGCGTGCAATCTTGAACTGGTTCGTCCCACCGATCACGACGCGCTCGGTTGGCCAGTACGCATTCGACGTTGAGTCGTACTGCACCCAGAAGCTGCGCCCGGTCAGCAGCGCGTGGTCGAAGTACTCCACCTCGACCACGGCAGCCGTCGCGCTGCCGTTGCGGATGTATACATCGTCGACGTCGAAGTACAGGTTGCCGGCGGACGACGTCTGCACGACGGTGGTACCCAACGCGGCCGAGGTCCTGGGCAGCCCGTCGTCGAAGTGGCGCAGCAGCAGGCCGCCGATCTGGTCGGGCGCCGTGAACGTCACCGTCGTATCGGCGTCGGCGTGCGCTGGGAGGAGGCCGAGGAGCAGGAAGGCTAGGATCCACACGCGCGCAACCCGTCTCACCGCCAACCCCCTACTCGCTTGGATGCCAGCTTGATGACAGCGTGGCTGCCACCTGTTGACGATGCCGGTGTTGTGTCAGGCTGTCAATGGCAGGCGCATTACGAAACGATGGCGGCCCGTAGGTCACGTCCTGGTCCTTGACGGCAGGCGGGGGAGCAGGTAGATTCGGCGCGGGGACCACCGGAAGTGGGATGGCCGAAAGAGGTGACCGTGGACTTCGAGCTCGATAGCGAGCACCTCCTCGTCCGCGAGACGGCGCGCCAGTTCGCGCAGCGCGAGCTGGCGCCGCTGGCCGAGCGCATGGACCGCGAGGACTGGTTCCCGCCCGAGATCTTCCCCAGGCTGGGCCGGGCCGGCCTGCTGGGCGTGACGGTTCCCCAGGCCTACGGTGGCGCCGCGGCCGATCTGCTGGCCGGCGTCCTCGTTATCGAGGAGCTGGCCAAGGCCTCGCCGTCCATCGCCCTGTCTTACGCCGCGCACGATAACCTTTGCGCGTATAACATCGCCCGCAACGGCAGCGAGGAGCAGCGGCGGCGCTACCTGCCGGGGCTCTGCGCCGGCACGAGCATCGGCGGACTGGCGCTGACTGAGCCGAACGCCGGGTCGGACGCCGTGGGCATCCAAACGCGCGCCGTGCGCAGCGGCGATCACTACGTGCTTAACGGCAGCAAGATGTTCATCACCAACGGCCCGGTGGCCAGCGTGTTCGTGCTCTACGCTAAGACGGCACCGGAGCGTGGGTCGCACGGCATCAGCGCGTTCCTTGTCGAGCGCGGCTTCCCCGGCTTCCGTGTCGCCCGCGCGCTGGAGAAGTACGGCCACCGCGGCTCGCCGACCGGCGAGCTGGTGCTCCAGGACTGTCTCGTGCCTGCGGCGAACATGGTCGGTGCGGAGAACGAGGGCATCGCGGTGATGATGTCGGGGCTGGACATCGAGCGGGCCTTCCTGGCCGGCGAGTGCCTCGGCATCGCCGAGGCGGCATTCGACCTGGCGCTGAGCTACGCGCGCCAGCGCGAGCAGTTCGGCCAGCCCATCGCCAGCTACCAGCTCATCCAGGGCAAGCTGGCCGATATGTATACGCAGATCGAGGCGGCCCGCTGGCTGGCATACCGTACCGCCGCGCTGGCGCAGACCGGGCGGCGCGTGCGCAAGGAGGCCGCGGCGGCGATCCTGTTCGCCGCCGAGATGGCCACGCGCGTCGCCGATCATGCGGTGCAGATCCACGGCGGCTACGGCTACACACTGGACTTCGCGGTCAATCGCTACCTGCGCGACGCCAAGCTGCTGGAGATCGGCGCCGGCACGTCGGAGATCCGCCGGCTGCTGATCGCGCGCGAGCTGCTGGAGGCCGCAGGCTGATACCGCTTTCGGGTGATGCGCCTCCCGCAAAGAGATGACGACGCTGTGGGGCCAGGTCTGGGGATCATATGGTGCGCATGCGGCCAGCGAGTGCGCTGCTCTTTGTGGAGAGAGGCGGCGCCGTCGTTGCAGGCTTGAGGAGGGGGAGTGCAGGGGGCGCCTCAGGCGACCTTTGCGAATCTCCTCTGGTGTGGGGGCGGAGCACTAGTGTCCGGTCGCCAGCGGAAGAAGGGTGAGCTTCGGCGATCCGGGTGGTGTGAGGGACTGGGGTGGACGCCCGCGGATTGGCGGCGCGACTGAGGCGTGACGACCTGGCGATCGTGGCGCTCGGGGTGCTGCTCCCCGTAGCCGGCCTGCTTGTATCGAGCGGTATCGCCGAGGCGCTCATAGCCTTCGGGCGGAGCGACCTTGCGTTGCAGCTCATCGGGTCGGCCATCCACGACGCCATCTACCTGCAGATCGCGCGCGAGCAGTTAACGCACCTTGCGCTCTCGTACGACGGGCTCGCGCTGGCGCCTTGGGGGCTGGCGGCGCAGCTCGAAGGCACGGTCCTGGCCGAGACCGTGGTGGCATTCGGCACGAGCCTCGTCCTTCTGGCGCTTGGGCTCTGTGTCGCCAGCCAGCGGCCGCGGCTTCAGGGCCTGGCGGCCGTCAGGCTCGTGGCCCTGGTCGGCTACCACCTCACCGCGACCAACACGCTCCTGAACTACCGCCTGACCGTCGACAGCGCCGACAAGATGGGCCTCGCCGCGGCCGTCAGCAAGTTTGGCGGAAACGACGCGCGCGCTTACCAGCTCGTCGCCGGCACGCTGGAGGTCCTGTTCCCGGTCGGGCTGCTCGCGCTGGCACACGTGTACGTGTTCGGCCGCTGGTGGCAGCGTGGCGCGCGCGGCACGACGCTCCCGTCGGCGGCGGCCGTCGCCGTGGCGGTGGCCATCGCCGTGCTCTCGCCGGCGGCCAGTGCGGGCCCGGCGGACGGCGGCGCTGCGCCGCCGATTGCCGCCGCTGGTCCGGCTCGGCAGCCGCTGCGGACCGGTGACGGCGGCGCCGCGATGCCGTCCGTCGATGCCGGCCGGGCGCAGCAGCAGGCGCAGACAGGTAACAGCCGCGCTGCGCCGGAGCCCCCGGGCGAGCGGCCGCTGCGGCCGCTGGTGTTCCATCCGACGGCGCCGACCCGCCCGCCGCGTGTCGAGCTGCGCTTGACCGACGAGGGCTGGCTGCTGCTGCGCGACAGTGAGCCTATGGTCATCAAGGGCATGGGCTACAGCACGGTCGTGCACGAGCGGAGCCGCGAGGGGCGCATGCGCAAGTGGGCCGAGGACTTCCGGGCCATCGCGGCGAGCGGCTTCAACACGGTCGTGGGCTGGGAGGACGAGCAGCACAGCCAGCCCTGGACGACCGAGGTGCTCGACCTGGCGCACCAGGCCGGGCTCGGCGTGATCTTGCCCTTCTACCTGCCGAGCAAGGCCGCTTACGCCCAGCCCATGGTGCGCGAGCGCTATCGCGCCGAGGTCGCTGCGTGGGTCCGGGCCTATCGTACGCACCCGGCGCTGCTGATGTGGGGACTCGGCAACGAGGTCCTGCACGGCATTGGGCTGGAGCGGCCGGCCGAGGCCGCAGCCTTCTCCGCCTTCTACTGGGAGCTGGCCGACCTGGTGCGCGAGCTCGATCCGCAGCACCCGGTGACCTACCGCGGCGGGGAAGAGTACTACATCGCCCCGCTCATCGCCGCCTACCGCGAGACCGGCGTCGAGCGTCCGTGGTTCGCCTACGGGGTGAACGTCTACAACGCCGGGCCGCGCCCGCGCCACTTCCGCCGCGTGCTGCACGAGCTGTGGCCAGCGCGCGCGTGGCCGGTGGCAGCGTACGTCTCGGAGTTCAATGCGCTGGGGCTCGACGAGCAGACGCGGCCGAAGACACTGGTCAAGATGTGGCGCATCATCCACGAGCGGCCTGGAGCGTTCCTCGGCGGCGCGGTGTACGTTTGGAGCACGGCCGGCCCGGAGGTCGCCGATCGCTCGCTGGGGCTCGTGGACGGACAGAACCGGCCCGTCGACCGTGCGCTGGAGCTGCTCGGCGCGGAGCTGCGACGCGAGCGGCCGTCGCTGCGGCGGCCATCGCTTTACGGCCCAACGGTAGCGCGCGACGAGGGCTAGGCCGGGGCGATCTTGATGTCGTCGCCTTCGACGAGCACGCGGTAAGCGGGCACCGGCTTGCTGGGCGGCCCCATCTCGACGTCGCCGGTGCGCACGCTGAACATGCCGCCGTGCCACGGGCAGACGATCGTCTCGCCGTCGAGCTCGCCCTCGCCCAAGGGACCGCCACGGTGCGTGCAGGTGCCGCCGATGGCCAGGTACTCGCCGTTCACGTTCGCCAGCGCCACCGGCTGGCCGTCGCACTGCACCTCGATGACCGCGCCCGGCGGCACGTCGCCCGTCTTCGCGACGCTCACAAATGTGGCCATGCCTCACCTCACGCGCTGCTGCGCTGCCGTTGAGAAAAGTTTAGCATGCGGCGCGGACGGCGGTGTGCCCATCGACCGTGCCCATCGACCGTGCCCATCGACCATGCCCATTGACCATGCCCATTGACCATGCCCATTGACACGCCGTGTGGCTGCGCTACGCTGGGCAGCGCGGGTCCGGCGGGCGCGTGGCGCGGCCGCGCGCATGGGGGCCGACAGTAGCGCGATGGGGTGAGCGATGGCCTGGCGCACGGCCGACGTGCTGATCGTCGGCGCCGGCATCCACGGCTGTAGCCTGGCGTTCCACCTGATGCGGCAAGGCGGGCGGCGGGTCCTGACGATCGACAAGCAGTATCTCGGCGCGGCGGCGACGGGCAAATCCAGCAGCCTGGTGCGCATGCACTATACTGACGATCCGGAGGCGCGCCTGGCGGTGCGCAGCTACCAGTACTTCCGCAACTGGGCGGAGGTTGTGGGCGGCGACTGCGGCTTCACGCAGACCGGCTTCCTGCGCCTGGTCAAGCCGGTGGACTACCCACACCTGCGCAAGAACGTCGACCGCCTTCAGTGTCTGGGGGTGAACACGCGCGTCGTCACGCGCGACGAGATCGCCGAGATCCAACCCGGGCTGAACACGGCCGACGTCGAGATCGCGGCCTACGAGCCGGAGTCCGGCTACGCCGAGGCCACGCTCTGCGCCGTCGAGTTCATGAACGCCGCGCGCGCGGCCGGCGCCGAGCTGCTGAGCGAGACGCGCGCCACGGCGGTGCGGGTGGCCGGCGGGCGCGTCGTCGGCGTCGCGACCCACCGCGGCGAAATTGCCGCGCCGACGGTCGTGGTGGTGGCCAGCGTCTGGACGCGCGAGCTGCTCCAGCCGCTGGGCGTCGAGCTGCCGCTCTACCCCGTGCGCCACCAAGTCGCCTTCCTGCTGCGGCCGCCGGCGCTGGCGCGCGGGCACGTCATGGCCATCGACGGCACGCTCGATATGTACTTCCGCCCGCACGGCCCGGCGCTGACGCTCGTCGGCGCGCGCGAGGGCGAGGTCATCGACGATCCCGACCACTACGACGAGGGCGTGAGCGAGGAGTTCCTGCTGACCGTCGCCGAGAAGCTGTCGCACCGCTTCCCGCCGTTCGCGGAGGCCGGCTTCCAGCGCGGCATCGCCGGCTTCTACGACATGACGCCCGACTCGAAGCCCCTGCTGGGCGCGGTGCCGGGCTACGAGGGCCTCTACGTGGAGGCCGGCTTCAGCGGCACCGGCTTCAAGATCGCTCCGGCGGTCGGCGAGGCTATGGCCGAGCTCATCACGAACGGTCGCGCGCAGACCGTCGACCTCACGCTGTTCCGCCTCACGCGTTTCGCAGAGGGTCAGCCCATCTACGGCCCCTACGAGTACCACGACTACATCTCCAAGCACGCGCAGCCGGCCGCGGGGTGAGCGCGGCCCGCTAGGCACAGCCTGGGCTTGCTTGGAGGGAGCGAGATGGTGACCGACGCGCTACGATCGGCGGCCGATGGCTCTCGCCGCCGCACCAAAATCGTCGCTACCATCGGCCCGGCCTCGCGCGACGAGGCGACGCTGGAGACGCTGCTGCGCGCGGGGGTCGACGTCGTGCGCCTGAACTTCTCGCACGGCAAGCCAGAGGAGCACAGCGAGACGTTTCACCGCGTCCGTCGCCTGGCCGACCGGATCGGCCGCCCGGTGGCCATCCTGCAGGACCTCGCCGGGCCGAAAATCCGCACCGGGCGGCTCGAGGGCAACCAGCCGATCCTCCTGCGCCCGGCCGATCCGCTGGTCATCACCACCGAGCCGGTGCTCGGCCGGCCTGGGCTCATCTCGACCACGTACGCGGAGCTGGCGACCGACGTGCGACCCGGCGATCGCTTGCTGCTGGCCGACGGCGAGATGCAGCTCGAGGTCCTCGCGACCGACGGCCGCACCGTCCAAACGCGGGTCATCGACGGCGGCGTGCTCGGCGAGCAGCAGGGCATCAACCTGCCCGGCGTGACACTCAGCGTGCCGGCGCTCACCGAGAAGGACATGAGCGACATCGCCTTCGGGGTGAAGCTCGGCGTCGACTTTATCGCCCTGAGCTTCGTGCAGTCGGCGGCCAACGTGCGCGTCGCTCGCCGCGTCGTCCGCGAGTGCGGCGGGCGCACGCCGCTCATCGCCAAGCTGGAGAAGCCGCAGGCCATCGACGACCTGCCGGCCATCCTCGCCGTCGCCGACGGCGTGATGGTCGCGCGCGGCGACCTCGGCGTCGAGCTGCCACCGGAGCGTGTCCCGCCGCTGCAGAAGCGCATCATCGCCGACGCCAACGCCGCCGGCATCCCGGTCATCACGGCGACGCAGATGCTGGAGTCGATGGTCACGCAGCCGCGACCGACCCGCGCCGAGGCCTCGGACGTCGCCAACGCCATCCTCGATGGCACCGACGCTGTCATGCTCTCCGCGGAGACGGCCGTCGGCAAATACCCCGTCGAGGCCGTGCAGACGATGGCGCGCATCGCGCTTGAGGCCGAGGCCCTGCTGCTCCAGGCACCTCGCCCTCCGCGTGCCCGCGCGCGGCACGTGGCCACCACCCACGCCCACGCCATCGCCGAGGCCGCCTGCCACCTGGCCGAGGACCTGCACGCGCGGGCCATCGCCGTGCTGGCCGGCGGCGGCGGCTCGACGCGACTGGTCTCGCGCGCGCGGCCATCGGCGCCCATCATCTCCTGCACCGACGACGAGGGCGTCTTTCGGCGGCTGACCCTGCTCTGGGGGGTCGAGCCGCTGCTCTGCCCCTTCAGCCCCGACCTCGACGCCACGATCGCCCGCGTCGAGCAAGAGCTGGTGCAGCGCCAGGTCGCCGCGCCTGGCGACCTCATCGTCGTCGTCGGCTCGTCGCCGGTGCTCGAGCGCGGGCGGACGAACTTCGTCAAAGTGCACCGCATCAGCGGCGGCCGCCCGGCGCGCGGCGTGGCGGACTGGAGGAGGAAAGAGGATGGCTGACACGGGAGTCCTGGTCGGCAAGGTCGCCCTGGTCACGGGCGCCGGAAGAGGGATCGGCCGCGCCATCGCGCTGGCGTTGGCCCACGCCGGCGCTGACGTTGCCGCCAGCGACATCAACGCGCAGACGGCCGAGGACACGGCGGCCGAGGTGCGCGGGCTGGGCCAGCGTGCGCTTGCCCTGGCGGGCGACGTGGCCGGCAAGAGCGACGTTCAGCACTGGGTGGATGAGACCGTGGCGCGACTTGGCCAGCTCGACGTCTTGGTGAGCAATGCCGGCTGGCGACCGCGCCACCCGTTCCTGGAGTTCCCCGAAGACGTCTGGGACCGCATTATGGCCGTCTGCCTGAAGGGCGTGTTCCTGTGCGGGCAGGCCGCAGCGCGGGAGATGGTCAAGCGCGGCGGCGGGCGGATCATCAACATCTCGTCGGTGGTGGCCGACCGCGCCTTCGTCAACACGGCAGCGTACTCGGCGGCCAAGGGCGGAATCAACGCCCTGACCTACGTGATGGCCACCGAGCTGGCGCCATACGGCGTGACCGTGAACGCCATCGCGCCCGGCCTGGTGATGACGCCGCACCAGGCGGAGCACACCAGCCCGGAGGCCTGGCGGCAGCGCCTTCGCCGCACGCCACTCGGGCGGGCTGCCCAACCGGACGAGGTCGCCCCGCTCGCGGTCTACCTGGCGTCGGACGCGGCGGCTTGGGTGACCGGCTCGGTCTTTCGCATCGATGGCGGCTTCAGCGCCGGCGGCGTGTTTCCGGAGCCCACGCTGTAGCTGCTCCCCTCGGGACACACTGTATCGCAGGGCCAAGATGGGGGAGTCCAGAGGTCGCCCAGGCGACCTCTGGCGGGGTTTGGGGCGTCCCCAATAATCCGGGGAGGGGGTGGGGCGCATCAGCGCATCACGGCCCCACCGTCGACGTGCAGCGCCTGGCCGGTCATGTTGCGCGCGCGGTCGGACGCCAGGAAGCTCACGGCCCAGCCGATGTCCTCGGGCGTCGTGTCACGCCCGAGCGGGCAGCGCTTGCGCATGCGCTCCTCGAAGATGCTGCGCGGGCTGGCGGCCTGCTCGCCCTTGACCTCGTACCGCCAATTCGAGATGTCGATCTGCATCTGCGTCCAGACCATGGCCGGGCAGACGCAGTTCACGTTGATGTCGTACGGCGCGAGTTGGAGCGCCAGGCACTGCGTATACATCAGCAGGCCGGCCTTCGAGGCGTGGTAGTGCGGGCTCAGCGGCGAGGCCTCGCGCGAGGCGCTCGACCCAATGTTGACGATCTTCCCCGCGCGCCGGCCGATCATGTGCGGCGCGACGGCCTCGGAGCAGAACACCGTGCCGCGCACGTTGACCTGGAAGGTCGCGTCCCAATCGGCCGATCGCCAGCGCTCCTCGCGCTGCCAGCCCGCTGCGCCGTACACCCCGGCGTTGTTGACGAGGATATCGATCTTGCCGAACTCGGCGAGCACGCGGTCGACCATGGCCTGGAGTGAGCGCTGGTCGATCAGGTCGCAGCGCACCGCGAGCGCCTTGCGGCCGAGCGCGGCGATCTCGCCGGCCGTCTCGCGGGCGCGCGGCTCGTCGACGTCGGCGATGGCGATGTCGGCGCCGTCCTGCGCGAGGACCAGGGCGATGCCGCGCCCGATGCCCTGCGCCGCGCCGGTGACGATGGCCGTCTTGCCCAATAGCTGGGTCATGCTGGTGACCTCCTCTTTCGCGGCTGTAGGTGCCATTCAGGGCTCAGTTGGCAGCGCACTAGACAGTGCCTCTCTGATACGAGCGATCACCGCATCGGCCAACTCCTTTGGGATCTCCGCCATTTCCTGAGCCACACGGCCCTTCAGATGAGCGCCGTCGTTCCGCTCCGCACGTTCCACCAGGAGCGCCCATTTGGTCTTAGCGTTCCCTTGGCTTCCGTCCAAAACGTCAGCAATCGTGCTCTCGTCTAGGCGAAGCGCCTTTTGCAGCGCTGCGCTGTCCAACAGGAGATATGCCGTGATGTCCGGCTCGATGGTCACGTAGTACTCGTTCTCGTCGAACCATGAGGGCAGGTCATCTGGCAGAGTCGCACTATGATCGAGGAGCAATAGGAAGGGCTTGTGTGGTGACACGCCGAACCGGTTGAATGTCTTCACTGCCCGTGCCGTATTGATGACACCAGCGCCGCCCCTGCCGTATATGGTGACGTTAGGTTCCAGGCCACACCGTCTCAACCAGAAGTTCCAAACCGCTTTGTCGTCCGGCCCCTCAACAAACAGCAAGAAATCGCGCACTTCCCCTCCAACGATTCTTCTTACGTCCCACCATTCCTTGATGATCTTGCCTATCTCGCGGTTCTCATACGGCTGGATCTGGGGGGAGCTCCTCGAAACTACGTACGCTCTTTTCCATGGCGAGCAATCGATTACATCTAGCGAGTGCGTACAAACAACGATCTGCTTCTCGTATTCTTGAGCCTCCTCGAGTGCGAATTCCATCAATCGTCTTTGGGCGAGGGGATGCAGATTGCACTCCGGCTCTTCGATGAAGATGACCGAACGTGCAGGGCACGCAACGATGAGGGAGACCAGGAACACGACTTGCTTGGTGCCGGTTGCGACGTGTCGCCAAGGAGTCTGCCCGGCCTCCTCCTCACGAACGGACAGATCGGCTACACGTTCGTTAGCCCGAAGGGCTGTCAGTACCTGCTGAAGTCGGCTCTCAGGCAGGATATTGCACATAGCCTGGAGCGCACGAGCCCAAACATCCGGCTCGCGGGTTTGAAGCGACGCTACGAACGCTAAGAGGTTCTTGCCGTCCGGCGCTAGAATTTCGGCTCCGTAAAGCTGGCTGCTTTCTTCAAACGAGCGCAGGGGCCCTCCGAAGCGCCAGCCGCGGCTGAGGTCTAGGTCTTCGCCTGCGCGGCCATAGGTTGTGGCGATTTCACGCTCTGCGGCGAGGATTATGCCGGCGCGCTCCGCCACTATGAGCCGGGCTCTCGTTTCGGTTGCCCCACGAGATGATCGTTCAGATTCCAAGTGCAGTTGGGGCGTCCATTTGTCGCAAATGCCGTTGCCGTATTGTTTCGACGCGGGCTTGATCTCTCGGAGTGTCGTGGCAAACGTGAATTCGCATGTGATTCCGCAATCCTCTGCACCTCTGCTGACACAAGTCTCGTAGCCTCCCCGGTCGACGAGGCGGTCATTCCAGTCCCCCCCTGGGAATCCGTCCGCAGCCCAGCGCGCAGCATCCACGAGCGTGGACTTACCCGAGCCGTTCGGCCCAAGGAGAAGGTACACGCCGGGTCCGTCGAACTCGACCTCGGCGTCTCGCAGGGCACGGTAGTTCTGAACCTTAACCTTCTTGAGCAGCACGCCTCAGTCCCGGTGAATACGACTATTCTTCCACCGGCACCCAGCGGTAGGCGTCGCCGGCGGGCTCGACGCGGCCGACCGCCGGGAAGCGCAGGTGCGCGATGACGAGCAGCGCCCGCTCGGCGACGAAGCGCGGTAGCAGCCGCTGGCGCGTCGCGACCAGGGTATCACGGTCGCGCCAGCGCGGCATCCAGTCGAGGTGGCGGAACTCGGCGACCTGGTGGAAGAGGTCGCCGAGGTAGTAGACGATGCCGTCGCCGGTGTCGACGCGCACGACGGCGTGGCCCGGCGACTCGCCCGCCGCCGGAATGAGTCGCACGCCGGGCAGCACCTCGCGCTCGCCGTCGAGCAACTCGACGACGCCGGCGGCCTCCAGCGCGTCCTTCTGCGGCTGGACCAGGTCGGCGCGCTGGTGCTGCTCCGGCGCGGCGCGCCACTCGGCGGCCGTGACGTAGTAGCGGGCGCGCGGGAACGCCGGCACCCGTCGGCCGTCGACGGTGCGCGTTGCGCCGAAGACGTGATCGCCGTGCAAGTGGCTGAAGAGCACGTGGGTCACGTCGGCCGGCCGCACGCCGAGTGTCGCCAGGCCGGCCTCGACGCCGGGCGTCATCGTGATGTCGCGGATGCCGACCACCGGGCGCGCCGGATCGGTCGGATCGACCTCACCGAAGCCGGTGTCGAGCAGGATCGAGGCCCCGGGCAACGCCACGTGGACGACGTTGAGGTCCAGACGGATGCAGTCCTCGTGGTCGGCCTCGACCTCGGGGCGCCACTGCTCCTCGGGCACGCCGGCCAGCCCGCGCTCCAGTGGCCAGCGGCCCCAGCCCTCGGTGATCACGGCGATGCGCGCCCTGCCGAGCTGCCGTGTCCAGACGTAGTCAGCCATGGCTCGTTCTCCTCCTGTGACAGAGGCTCGCAGCCGGTCCTGCCCCGCCCGACCCCAAAGCTCACAGGGGTAGGAATTTCCCGGTGCGTGTCACGCTCGTGCCGTAGGGGCGGGGCTTGTCCCCGCCCGAACCCCCACCCCAGCGGGCGGCGACAAGCGCCGCCCCTACGCTGCGGCGCCTATCATCGCGGGACGGCCGCGCTGGGCATTTCTCCTTGCATCCGGGACCGCACATCGTGCATGGACCTACCCCTGTAAGCTTTCCCACGCGGTGGGTGAGGGACAGCGAAGACGCGCGCCCGGCATCTGATAGTACCAGGTGGGCGCGTCACACGTCGGCCGCGCTGCCACGCGGCGCCGGGCCTGCGAGCTGCGCCAGCGTATGCCGCAGTGCCGCCAGCGTGAAGGGTTTGCTCACGATGGCGTCGATCCCGTCCGGCCACTCGCCGGCGGCCTTCATCATGTCGCCGAACCCGGTCACCAGGACCACCGGGGTGCTGGGCGATAGCTCCTTGATCGCTGTGGCCAGATGATCGCCGTTCATCTCCGGCATCCCCCGATCGGTCAGCACCGCGTCGAAGCGCCCGGCGCGGAACTTGTCCAGCGCCTCGCGTCCGCACGTCGCCGCTTCGACCCGATGGCCGTCCGAGGCCAAATACGCCGTCAGCAGCTCGCAGATGCGCGGCTCGTCGTCGACGACGAGCACACGCAGGGACCGCGCCAAGCGACCAGCCTCCGGCCGCCGGCCCTCCGCCCGAGCACCGGTGATCGGGAGGAGCAGGCGCATCGTCGTCCCGACATCGAGTGCGCTCTCGATGTCCAGCGTCCCATCGTGCCGCTGCACGATGCCGTGCACGATGGCCAGCCCGAGGCCCGTGCCGCGGTCGCCCTTCGTCGAGAAGAACGGCTCGAGGCAGCGCCGGCGGACCTCCTCGGGCATGCCCGTACCCGTGTCGCCAACCTCCACCGCGACGCAGGCGTCCTCCGCGCGCGTGCGCAACGTCAGGGTGCCGCCGGCCGGCATGGCGTCTACGGCGTTGAAGATCAGATTCGTCAGCGCCTCACGTAGCTCGGCGTCGCTGCCGGTGAGCGCTGGGACGGGCTGGAGGTCCGCGTGGACGGCGATGGTGACGCCTCGCGCCAGGGCCTGGTCCTTCCAGCGCGGCTGGGTGAGCGCGATGGCCTGCTCCACCACCAGGTTCAGGTCGATGGCCTCCTGCCGCTCGCCATCATTGCGGCTGCCGTAGAACTCGCTCAGGCGGCCGATGACGTTCGCCGCGTCCTGCGCCGCAGTGTGGATCAGCTCGAGATGCGACCTGATCTCTGCCGTGTCGTCGAGCTGGTCGAACCGCCGAAGCAGCAGCTCGGTGAAGCCGAGGATGGGCGCGAGCGCGTTGTTGAAGTCGTGGGCGATGCCGCTGGCCATCTGCCCCATGGCGCGCAGCCGCTCGTTCTCGATGGCCCGCTGCTGCGTCTGGCGCAGCTCGGCCAACGCCTCCTGCAAGCGCCGGTCGCGGTCGCTGAGCGCCTGCTGCACCTGCCCCCGCGACTCCTTCAGCGCAGCCGTCATGCGGTCGAAGGAGCGGGCCAGCTCCCCGAACTCGTCGCCGCGAGACGTATCGGTCGAGCCTTCGAGGTCGCCAGCCGCGACTCTCTCAGTGGCGCGCACGAGCCGCCAGAGCGGCCGCGTGAGATACCGGGCCAGGGCGTACGAGAGCACGACGCCGACCGCGCTGAGCAGCAGCCCTTGCACCAGGTGCTCGAGAATGATGCCCCAGATTTTGGCGTCGAGCGAGTCCGAGCTGAGGGCGAAGCTGACGCCACCGAGAACCTCGTCCCCCACCCTCACCGGGCTGGCCGCCTCGGCCGCGTCGCCGGTGAAGCGCAGCCGCGTCGTCCGGTCCCGCAGCGCCGCCATGCCAAGCTCGCCGGCCACACCCGCCGGGTACCTCTCGTTGCCGCGCGACACCACGATGCGCCCTTCGGCGTCGTACACCTCGACGTAGGCCACATCTGGATGGCGGCTCATGAGCGCCGCGGTGTCGCGCGCGCGGTCCACGTCGGGGAAGTACAGGGCGTCGGCCATGACCTCCGCGAGGGTCTGCGCCAGGAGGACGGCGCGCTCTTCGAGCTGCTGCCGGAAGATCGTCTGCTCGCGCTGCACGTCGAGCCAGGTGACGATGCCAATCATAGCGGCCACGAGCAGCGCCACGACCGAGGTGAGGGTCGAGGCGATGCCCCACCGGCGGGTCCGCTTGCCTCGCGTTGTCATCATAGGAGCAACCTACTTGCTAAGGAGCCGCAAGTATTCCCTCGCCTGCTCTAGTCCGCGTACCGAGTCGGCGGTGAGTTCGTCGAACCTCGAGCCGTGGCCGGCGTGCGCGAGGATCTGCCGCCCTGGTCAATGCCGTTACGGGTTACGGGAACCCGTGGCCTGCGTACGCGAGGATCTGCCGCCCCTGCTCACTGCGGTCGAGCGCCAGCACCAACGCCTTAGGACTGGCAGGCTGCCTGCCTCGGCGCATATCCTACCACAGCCTGCGCGGTCGAGCGAGCCGGCCGCCGCGCGCCCGCACGGTCGCCTGGCAAGCTCGGTGCGCTTCTGCCGCAGGCGTGCGACAGGGAAGGCGCTCGAGCCGAAAGCCGAGAGGAAGCTATAGGGGGCGACGCCCCCTTCGGCGGATCCTCCTGGGGTGGGGCCGGTCTCCGGCAAGCGCCATTCTCAAGTAAATCGCCCGGTGGCGGGCCGCGACCATCGGGGATGAAAAGGGGAATCCAAAGGGGGCGAAGCCCCCTTCGGGTCCGTAATTAGGGTGGGGTGGGGCAGGCCGACAGCGCGGGCCATCTCCAGAATGGTGGCCGAGGCGCCGTGGCGCACCGGCGCGAATGACAAGCGGCCATGCCTTAGGGGAGTCCAGAGGGGGCGAAGCCCCTCCTGGAACTCATCTCGGGGGTGGGGCGGGGCGGCCCGCCAGAGCGCGATGGACGCTCGGTCCATCATGCCGTAGCATCATGAGCAAAACGCCGCGCGCGGCCACGCTGCCGCGCTCGAAAGGACGGATGGGATGGAGAAGGCCGTCGCCCGTCGGCCACGTCTGGCCGACCTCGACCTGCCGACCGGCAAGCGCACGCGCCTCTATCGCTTGCTGTACCGCTATGGGCCCGGCAACGGCACGCTGATGGTCCTGCCCATTGACCAGGGCCTTGAGCACGGGCCGCGCGACTTCTTCCCCAACCCGCCGAGCGCCAATCCGGAGTTCCAGTTGCGGCTCGCGCGCGAGGGCGGGTTCTCGGGAATCGCGCTGCACATCGGCCTGGCCGAGCGCTACATGCGTGCCTGGGCCGGCGAGGTCCCGCTGGTGCTCAAGCTCAATGGCAAGACGGACATTCCGCCGGACGACGAGGCGTTCTCGCCGCAGACCGCCAGCGTCGGCGACGCGGTGCGCCTCGGCGCCGACGCCATCGGCTACACGCTCTACGTCGGCTCACCGGCGCAGGACCGCGACATCCTCCAGTTCGCGCGCATTCGCGAGGAGGCCGAGCGCTTCGGTATGCCGATCATCGTCTGGGCCTACCCACGCGGGGCGCCCATGCAGGCCAAGGGCGGGCGCGACTCGCAGTACGCCGTCGAGTATGCCGCGCGCGTGGCCCACGAGCTGGGCGCGGACGTCATCAAGCTGAACATGCCGAAGCGCAATCCGGAGCGCGACACGCTGAGCCCGGCGCCGTACAACCAGCTTGAGCTGGGCGAGGAGGAGTCGCTGGCGCGCGTCGTCGAGGCTGCCGGCCGCAGCCTCGTCATCATCTCCGGCGGTGAGAAGGTGGACGACGAGCGCCTGCTGCACCGCGTCGGGGTGGCGCTCAGCGTGGGCGCGACGGGCTTCATCTTTGGCCGCAACATCTGGCAGCGGCCGTTCGACGACGCGCTGGCCCTCAGCCAGCGCATTCGCAACGCCCTGCTGCGCTATCCGGCGTAGGGGCGGCCGCCCCGCCCCTTCCCCCATCCGACGCGGAGACGCGGGGACGCGGAGATGGGGAGATGGGGAATCCAGAGAGGCTTCGCCCCTCTGGGACATCTCTTTGGGGGTGGGGTGGGGCGTCAAGGCCGTGAGGAGGGCGAGCATGGATCGCCGTGAGCTGGTTCGCGAGCTGGTCGCCGTCGTCGGCCAGGACGGCGTGCTGGCCAGCGACTACGACCTGCTGCTCTACCAATACGACGGCTCGATCGACACCGCTCGGCCCGACGTCGTTGTCCTGCCGCGCTCGGCCGAGCAGGTGGCGGCCATCGTCCGGCTGGCCGGCGTGCATGGCGTGCCCGTCGTGGCCCGCGGCGCCGGGACGGGACTGAGCGGCGGCTGCATCCCCGTCGCGGGCGGCATTTTGCTCGGCTTTGCGCGCATGAACCGCATCGTCGAGATCGACCTGCCCGACCTGCGCGCCGTGGTCGAGCCGGGCGTCGTCAACCTGCATCTCTCGCAGGCCGTGGCTCACGAGCGCTTGCAGTACGTGCCCGACCCGTCGAGCCAGAAGGCGTGCACGATCGGCGGCAACGTCGGCGAGAACGCCGGCGGGCCGCACACCCTGGCGTACGGCGTGACGACCAACCACGTCCTCGGCCTGGAACTCGTCACCGCCGAGGGCGAGATCGTGCAGGTCGGCGGCCGGGCGCTCGACGGCCCGGGCTATGACCTCACCGGCCTGCTGGTCGGCTCGGAGGGCACGCTCGGCGTCGTCACCAAGATCATCGTCCGGCTGGCGCCGCTGCCGGAGGCCGTCAAGACGCTGCTCGCGGTCTTCGAGAGCGTGCGCAAGGCCAGCGAGGCCGTCTCGCGCATCATCGGCGCCGGCGTCGTCCCCGCGGCGCTGGAGATGATGGACGCCGTGACGCTGCGCGCCGTCGAGGAGGCGACGCACTTCGGCTACCCGATGGACGCCGGCGCGGTGCTGATCATCGAGCTGGAGGGCCTGCGCGAGGCCATCGAGGAGCAGGCCGAGCAGGTCGGCGCGCTGTGCCGCGAGGTCGGCGTCCTCGACCTCCGGGTGGCGCGCGACGACCGCGAGCGGGCGCTGCTGTGGAAGGGGCGCAAGGAGGCCTTCGGCGCGTTGGGTCGGCTGTGCCCCGAGTACTACGTTATGGATGGCGTGGTCCCGCGCTCGAAGTTGCCCGAGGTGCTCGACGAGATCACGGCCATCGCCGAGCGCTACGGCCTGCGCCTGGCCAACGTGTTCCATGCCGGCGACGGAAACCTGCACCCGCTGCTCATGTTCGACTCCGACGACCCCACCGCCGAGCAGCGCGTGCGCGAGGCCGGCGCCGAGGTGCTGCGCGTCTGCGCCGCTGTCGGCGGGTCGCCGACCGGCGAGCACGGCATCGGCGTCGAGAAGCGCGATCTCATGCCGCTGTTCTTCGACGACGCCGACATCGAGGCCATGAAGCGCCTGAAAGCGGTCTTCGATCCGGATGAGCGCTTCAACCCGGGCAAGATCTTCCCGACGCCCGGGGCCTGCGGCGAGCTGAAGCCGCGCTCGGTCAGCGTGGCCAGCCTGGCCGGAGGCGGCTGGTGAGCGCGGCCACCGAGGCCGGCGTGCAGCCGAGCCTCGCCCCACTGGCTGACGCGCTCGGCGCCGCCTGCCGCGAGCCGTCGCCGGACGAGCTGGCGGCGCTGGCGATCCACGGCATCCGCCCGCGGCTCGTCTGCGTGCCGCAGAGCGTGGCCGAGGTCAGCGCGGCGCTGCGCGTCGCCGGCGCGGCCGGCCTGGCGATCATCCCGGCCGGCGGGCTGACGCAGCTCGGGCTGGGCGCGCCGCCACGGCGCAGCGACGTGCTGCTCGATCTGCGGGCGCTGGCCGCGGTCGTCGAGTACGCGCCGGAGGACCTGACCGCGACGGTGCAGGCCGGGATGCGGCTGGTCGATCTCCGGCGCCTGCTGGCCGAGCGCGGCCAGTTCCTGCCGCTCAACCCGCCCCTGCCGGACGACGCCACCGTCGGCGGCATCCTGGCGACGAACGCGCACGGCTCCTGGCGCGCACGCTACGGTGCGCTGCGCGATCTGCTCATCGGCTCGCGCGTCGTCCACGGCGACGGGCTGGTGAGCCACAGCGGCGGCAAGGTGGTCAAGAACGTCGCCGGGTACGACCTGAACAAGGCCTGGGTCGGCTCGCTCGGTACTCTCGGCGTGGTTGTGGAAGCCACGTTCAAGCTCCAGCCGCTGCCGGCCGCGCGCGGCTGGTCGGAGGCCGCCTTCGCCGACGTCGCCGCGGCGGTCGGCGCGGCCGGCCGCCTAGCGCGCGCGCCCCTGCCGTACCTCGGTGCAGAGCTGCTAACGCCGCGCGCGGCCGCGGCCGTCGGGCTGGCGGCCGAGCACTTGCTGGTCGTCGAGTGGGGTGGCCCGGCCGCCGCCGTCGCCCGCTGCCAGCGCGAGTGGCCGGCCCTGGCGCACGCCGCCGAGGCGCGCCGCGCCGGCGACCGCCAGGCCGCGCCGCCGACGGCGACCTGGGGCTCGGCCGACGAGGTCGTGCTGCGGGCCTCGCTGCCCCTCGGCCACGTGGTGCCCTTGCTCGCTGAGCTGGAAAGCCAATGGCCGGCGGCCGGCGCCGTCGCCCAGGCGCTCACTGGGACGATCCGCGCCGCCGGGCCGCTGGAGCTCGGGCCGGGCGCGCCGCTCGTGCGCCACCTGCGTGGCTTCGCGACGGCCCTAGGCGGCTGGCTCGTCGTCGAGCGCGCGCCGCTGGCGCTGAAGGAGCAGGTGGACGTCTGGGGGCCGCCCGCCGGGCCGCTGGAGCTGATGCGCCGGCTCAAGCAGGCCTTCGACCCGGCGGGTATCATGAACCATGGCCGTTTCGTCGGCGGGCTGTAGGATGCGACCCCACCGCGCGTGCCCCGCCCCGGACGCGGGGACACGGGGACGCGGGGACGCGGCGAGAGGCAGCACGCCGCGGCGGCACGGCCCAAAGAGGGGGAGTCCAGAGGGGGCGAAGCCCCCTCTGGGATCCAACTCGGGGTGGGGCGGGGTAACCCAGCAGCTATTTTCAGGGGAGCGGTCGATGCGCCGTGGCGCACCGGTGGGGATGAAAACGCGGCGCAAGCGATGGGAACGCGGGCATCCTGCCCACACGAGGGAGCGGGCGGGCGAGACGCCCGCGCTCCCGGCCGATGTTCAGGGGGGCCTGAGGCGGCCTTGCGCGCTGTAGGGGGCCTAGAGCGCCAAGGTGGGCGTGCCGGCGCGCGAGACCGCGGCGCAGGCGCGAGGGATCGATATGGCTGAGACGGCGGTGCTAGCGACCGAGCAGCGAGCCCCGCTGCTCGTTGCCCCGCGCAGGGGCGAGCCGCTCGACCGCGCGCTCTTCCGCCAGTGCGTGCACTGCGGCCTGTGCCTCTCCGCCTGCCCGACCTACCGCGTCTTCGGCAACGAGCTGGACTCGCCGCGCGGGCGCATCTTCCAGATGCGCTGGGTGGCCGAGGGCAAGATCGCGCCGGACAACCCGCACTTCCGCCAGCACATCTCCCTCTGCCTCGACTGCCGCGCCTGCGAGACGGCCTGCCCCTCGGGCGTCAGCTACGGCCGGCTGGTGGAGGCGGCGCGCGGGTGGATCGCGCCGGCCTCCTGGCGCGAGCGGCTGCTGCGGCGGCTGCTGCTCGGCGGGCTGCTCACGGCGCCTCGCGCGCTGCGGCTGGCGGCCGCGGCCCTGCGTGTCTACCAGCGCTCGGGCCTACAGCGCGTGGTGCGTGCCACCGGCCTGCTGGACCGCCTGCCCGGCGGGCTCGCCGCGCTGGAGCGCATGCAGCCGCGGCTCGACGGGCCGCTCTTCAGCCCGCGCCTGCCCGAGCTGATCCCGGCGGCCGGCCAGCGGCGGGCGCGCGTCGGCCTCATCGTCGGCTGCGTCGCCGGTGAGCTGTTCGCCGGCACGAACTGGGCCACGGCGCGCGTGCTGGCGCGCAGCGGCTGCGAGGTCGTCGTCCCGCCGGCGCAGCGCTGCTGTGGGGCGCTGGCCGTCCACGCCGGCGAGCGCGACCTGGCCCGCCAGCTCGCGCGGCGCAACATCGCGGCCTTCGAGGCCGCCGAGGTGGACTACGTCGTCGTCAACGCGGCCGGCTGCGGCTCGACCCTGAAGGAGTACGGCGAACTGCTGGAGCGCGATCCGCGCTGGGCCGAGCGCGCGCACGCCTTCGCTACGAAGATGCGCGACGCCAGCGAGCTGCTAGTCGAGCTGGGCTTCGCGCCGCCGGAGCGCGAGCTGCGCCTTCGCGTCACCTACCAGGACGCCTGCCACCTCGCCCACGGCCAGCGCATCCGCGAGCAGCCGCGCGCGCTGCTGCGGGCCATCCCGGGGCTGGAGCTGGTCGAGATGGGCGACAGCGATCACTGCTGCGGCAGCGCTGGGGTATACAACCTGGTCCACTACGACGTCGCGGCGGCGATCCTGGAGACGAAGATGCGGCGCATCGCCGAGACCGGGGCGACCATGGTCGCCGCGGCGAACCCCGGCTGCATCCTCCAGCTCCGGCACGGCGCCGAGCGCTTCGGGGTGCCGGTCGAGGTCGTGCATCCGATCGACCTGCTCGATCGCGCCTACGGCGCTCAGCGGATGACGTAGCCGCCGTCGAGGACCACGATCTCCCCGGTCATGTAGTCCGCGGCTGGCGAGGCCAGGTAGACCACCGCCAGCCCGATGTCCTCCGGCGTGCCCAGCCGCCGCAGCGGTGTCGCGCGGATGAGGCCATCGCGGATCTGCGGGTTCGACAACGCCCACTCGTTCAGTTCGGTGTGCACGTAGCCCGGCGCGATGGCGTTGACGCGGACCTTATAGCGCGCCCACTCGAGCGCCAAGGCGCGGGTGAAGCTAATCATCCCGCCCTTGGCGGCGACGTAGCTGCTAAACCGCGGCGCCGGAGTGTAGGCGAAGATGGAGGCGATATTGACGATGCTGCCACGCTGCTGGGGGATCATGTAGCGCGCCGCGGCGCGTGCGCAGCGCATGACGCTGTTGAGGTTGGTGTCGATCACCCGCAGCCAGTCGTCGTCGCGGATGGCCTGGGCCTCCTGGTCGACGAGGATGCCAGCGTTGTTGACCAGGATGTCCAGGTGGCCCAGCTCGCTGGCCGCGCGGTCGGCGAGGCGCTCGACCTGCTCGCTCACGGTCACGTCGGTGGGGACAACTAGCGCGCGCCGGCCGAGGGCCTCGACGGTGTGGGCCGTCTCCTCAAGCTGGGCCACGGTGCGGCCGGCTAAGGCCACGTCGGCCCCGGCCTCGGCCAGGGCCAGCGCGATGCCGCGGCCGATGCCGCGGCCCGCGCCGGTGACGACGGCCACCTGGCCGTCGAGACGGAAGCGCTCGAACATCGTTGCTCCTTTCTGTTGGTCGTCGCGCCCTCGCGTCACGGACTGGCTAGCGGAGCCTCCTTAGGTTGAAAAACGCCGTGGCGGGCGGCCCCGCCCCACCCGAGAGAATGTGCCAACGGGGGCGAAGCCCCCTTTGGATTCCCCCTTTCAGCCCCGACGGCCACAGCATGACGAGGAGCAAAGGCTTGTGAACGTGGCTAGTAGCCGGCGCTGCCCCGTCTTACCTTGCCCGAAGTCGCACGCACAGGTCCTCAAAGCGACCGCTGCACGCTCCTGCGGCTCAGCCGCTTTTCGATCGCCACTGGCGTCCCGCAGCAGCACCGCCCACTCGCCCGCGCATCCCTCCGCGATACTGCCTTGGTGCTGACGCACCATATCACGGCGCCGCAATCTGGACGATGTGACGCTGGATCGTGGTCGTTACCTCCGGGCCGCTCGGGCCGATGAACACGTTGATCTCGCTGCGCACGCCGAACGTGTCGTAGTAGAGGCCTGGCTCGACGGTGAAGCCGAGCCCCGGGATGAGCACCCGCGTGTCGTGCGTCTCGAAATCGTCGAGATTGGCCCCGCGTCCGTGGACGTCGAAGCCAAGGCTGTGGCCAAGGCGGTGCGTGAAGGCCTCGGCCAGGCCGCGCTCGGCCAGGTAGGTGCGCGCGGCGCGGTCCGCCTCCCAGCCGGCGATCGGGCGGCCGGCGGCGTAGGCGCGCTCCAGCGCGGCCACGGCGAGGTCGCGTGCGCCGCAGACCGCGGCGAAGGCGGCGGCGGGCTCCGGCCGCGGCGGCCCGACCGCCCCAACCCAGGTCACGTCGGCGTAGACGGCGCCTATCTCCCGGCCCTTGGCCCAGGCGTCGATGAGCACCCACGAGCCCGGGTGCAAAGTCGCCCCGCCGCCGGCCGGCGGCTCGTAGTGTGGATCGCCGGAGTGCGCATCGAAGGCCACCACCGGGCCTTCGGCGACCTCCAGCGCGGCGTGCTCCAGCCGCGCGCGCAAGAAGGCCGCCGCCTCGCCCTCGCACACCCCGCTTCGCAGCCGCTCGCCGAGGAAGCGGAAGGTCTCGTGAACGGCGGCGACGAGCGCCGGCGCGGCGCGGCGGTGGCTGGCCAGCGCGGCGGCGTCCCAGCGCGCCACGGCGTACTGGTACAGCTCGGCAGAGGAGGCCGGCCGGCCGCCGAGCGCGCGCACCAGCTCGAGTGTCCCGGCGTCGACGTGCGAGAGCGCCGGCAGGTCGCCGCGTGGGACGTACTCCATGGCTATCGCGGGGCGCTGCGCCAGGAGCGCCGCAAGCGCGCGCTCGTGCTCATCGCGGCTGCGATAGGTCGTGAGCGCGAAACCGCTCGTGGCGAAGCGCCCGGCGTCGACGTGGTGGACGAGCAGGCGCGGCGCGCCGTCCGCTGGCACGAGCAGCCAGGCGCGGCGCGTGCCAGGGCCGCTGGCGGCCACCAGCTCGGCGAACACCGGGTTCGCGCCGTGGAAGTCGTAGACCAGCCAGGCGTCGAGGCCGTGTGCGCGCATGAACGCCTGCGCGGCGGCGAGGTCAGCCACGCGCCACCTGGACGCGCGCCTGGTAGTCGGGGCAGATGTCGGCCAGCGGGCAGGCTGGGCAGCGCGGCCGGCGCGCGTGGCAGGTGCGCCGGCCGTGGGTGATGAGCGCGACGTGAAAGGCGTAGCGGTCGGCCGGTGGGACGAGCGCTTCGAGCAGCGCGTGCGCTCGCGCGGCGTCGGCCTTGGGCGGCAGCAGGCCGAGGCGCAGCGCGACGCGGTGGACGTGCGTGTCCACCGGTAGGGCAGGTAGGCCGAGGCTGAAGAGCAGGACGCAGGCTGCCGATTTTGGGCCGACGCCGGGCAGGGCGGTCAGCTCGGCCCGCGCCTCGTCGAGCGGCAAATCGGCCATGTGGTCGAGGTCGAGCGCGCCATAGCGCTCGCGAATGGCCCGCAGCACGGCCTGTAATCGTGGGGCCTTAACGTTGGAGAGCCCGGCCGAGCGAATGGCGTCGGCGACGCGCTCGGTGGGCGCGTCGAGCAAGGCCTGCCAGGTGGGAAAGGCGCGGCGGAGCTGGGCGAAGGCGCGCGCAGCATTGGCATCCGAGGTGTTCTGCGAGAGGATGACCTCGATGAGCTCGCTCAGCGCGTCGCGCCGCGGCTTCGGGTGCAGTGGGCCGTAGGCTGTGGCGAGGCGGCGCAGGGCCTCGGCGGCGCGCGCCGAGGGCACCGCGGCGACCACGTGTGAGGGCGCGAGGGCGTGCATGCAGCCGGCTCCGCCGGGGCGGGCGTCGCCGCCCCCGTCTCGGCCTGCATTATACCAGCCGCCTCGACGGCGCAGGGCGAGCGAGAACGGCAGCAGGGGCGAGGCATGCCTCGCCCCTGCGGACTGCAGAGCGACAGATTGCCGCGCTGGGCGCTAGGCCGGCTAGCGCACCGTCTTGAGGAAGCTCTGCAGGTCGTCCAGTATGCCGGCCGGGAGGCGATCCTTGAACTCGGCGTAGACCGGCTGGGCCTTGTCCACCCACTCCTTCTTCTGCGCCGGCGTGAGCGTGATGATCTCCTGCTTGAACTGCGTCTTCAGTGCCTCTAGGTTCTTGTCGGTGTACTGGCGGTCGAGCTTCGCCGCCTCCTTCTCCACCTCGGCCACCGTGTCCATCACGAGCTTCTGGTGCTCAGGCGAGAGCGAGTCGAAGAATTTCTTGCTGAGATGGACGACGTTGACCTGCGACTGATAGTCAATGAGCGTGATGTACTTGTGCCACTCGTAGTGCTTGTTGTTGATCGGCCAGTAGCCCGCGCCGACGCCGATGCACTGGATGAGGTTCTGTGTCCCGGCGGTGTAGGTCTCGGCCCAGGCGATGGGTGTAGCGGTGGCGCCGAGCGCCTTCCAGATGGCCACGTCGGTCGGCGTCTCCGTCGTCCGAATCTTCAGGCCGCGCAGGTCGGCCGGCGTGACGACCTTCTTGCTGCACTCGATGTCGCGCAGCCCGTCGGTGTTCGAGAAGAGAATGGACAGCATGTTCGGCTGGTCCTTGGTGACCAGCTCCTTGATCCGCTTGTTGAACGGCCCGAGCACCACCGCCTTCTCCAGCTCGTCGTAGCTGTCGAACAGGAACGGCATGTCGAGCACGAAGAACGCCTTGGTGAAGGTCCCGGCGTTCTGCACCGACGAGGGTGACATATCGACGGCGCCGTCGAGCATCGCCTTGATCGCGCTCACCTCGGAGTAGAGCGAGCCGTTCCAGTGGATCTGCATGTCGAGCTGGCCGTTCGAGCGCTGCTTCAGTCGGTCGCGGAGCTGCGACAGCACCCAGGAGATGCTGAGCGCGTCGGCCTTGTCCGGTACCTGGGTGCCGACGCGGATGACGCGCGCGCCGGGGGCCGCGGCGGCCGGCTTGGCTGGCTGGGCCTGCGCTGCCGGCTTCTCCTGAGCCGGTTTGGCCGGCGCGGGCTGCGCCGCTGCGGCCGGCTTCTCCTGCGCCGGCGCGGCCGGCTTCGCCGGAGCCGGCTGCGGTGCTGGCGCGCAGGCCGCGGCGACCAGTGCCACGGCGGCGACAACCACGAGCCCTATCCATCCTATGGATCCCATACTGGGCCGCATACGAGTCCCTCCTCCACTGCCGCGAGGCAAGCCTTGATAATGGTCCATTCTTAGCAGAGCGCAGCGGGCCGGCCATAAAAAACGCATAAAAAAGCTATCAACATTGCAACGATCAAGCCCTCGGCCCAGGCTGCCTGCCGCCACACCCCCACGGTCGCGGACTGCGTCTCTTCCCGCTCACCGCCGCATAGCGCACGCTGCGCGGGCGAGCGGTGAGGGATCGCGCCGGGGACTACGGCACCGCCGCCATACCGAAGCTCCGAAGCTCAACCGCGGCGTTTACCGGGGCGTCGCAGCTAGCCACGTCCGTAGCTCCTGGAGTTCCGCCGCCAGCCGCTCCTGCTGGACGGCCAGCGTGAGGTCGCCGCGCGTGCGCTCGAGGATGGCGCGGGCCGCGTCGGCCGTCCGGCGCAGCCCGGCGGTGATGGCCTCAGGGTAGTCCAGCGTCACCAGCCCGCCGTAGACGTCGTCCATCAGCGCGAGCAGGTGCTCGGCGTGGGCCACGTCGCCGCCACGGAGCGCGTCGAGCAGGTGGCGGCGTAGCTCGCCGATCATCTCGCCCAGGCCGTTGAGATAGGCCGGAAGGTCGACGGCCAGGGTCGCCGCGTCGGGCAGCGGCTGGTCGCTGACCGCCGCACGCGTGAGCCGTGCCTCGGCGTACTCCTTCGCCGCGTCGTGGATGAACCCGGCGTAGAGCACCTCGGGGAACGGCGCAAGCTGCTCGACGGCGCGCTGGAGAGCCGCGGCAGCCTGTGCCAGCAGCGCGTCGGCGCGCACAAAATCGTGGCGGTGAACGGCGCGCGTGGCGTTGGCGGCCGAGCGGATCACCTCGCGGGCGAGCGCGAGTGCACCCTCGCGGGCAGCGCTTTTCGCTGTGAGCGCCGCGCGCGCCTGCTCCAGCAGGGTCTCCAGCTTCGTCTGGCCGGTCGGCTGGCCGCCGTGTTCCTCGGTCATTGCTGTGCTCCTGTGAAGTAATCGTTCAGGGGGTAGGCAGGAGTGTGGGGGCGGGTAAGCCGGTGCGCTGAGCGCGGGCCGCATCGGTCAGGAAGGTGAGCAGGTGGCGCTGGTGCTGGCGGCATGTCGCCGTCACCGTCAGGATGCGCTCGACGAAGACGTTGCCGGTGTCGCTGTGGGCGCCGAAACAGCCGTTGCGCCACAGGACGGCCGGGCGCAGGGCCTGTTCGGCGGCGGTGTTGGTCGGCGCGATCCCCGCGACGCTGACGAACGTCCACCGCGCTGGCCACCGCGCCAGCAGGTCCTGGCAGAGCGCCCGCGGTGGGGACAGAGCGCTCCCGCGCTCCAGCAGGGCGCGCATCTCGGTCTGGACGGGCTGCATCGCCGTCCGCAGGCCGGCCCGGTCCAGCTTACCGGCGCGGAACGGGTGCCACACCGCGAACAGCCGCTCGACCAGCGCCCCGGCGGCGGTGCCCCAGAGGCCGGTCGCTCCACCCCAG
>JACQUS010000500.1 GCA_016210125.1 Chloroflexota bacterium
GAGCGCACGACCTGCCGCTTGCCCTTGAGCGAGCGGTTCTCGGGCAGGTGCAGGGCCAGCCGGCAGACGCCGATCACCATGGGCGTTTAGCTACGCGCGACCTACGGTTGGCTTTGAGGTATGATAGCACCGAACGCCGCGATGAAGCTTGCCCTGGCTGCGAGTTAGCACAATTGGGGATGCCGGAATGGCCGCCCTGGACACGCGCACCTCGACGCATGGGCCCCCAATCCTGGAAGACCTGCTGCCGCCGGCGGCACTCAATCTGGGTCGTCAGGATGAGCAGCGAGCGATCCCGGCCGTGGCCAAGCGGCCCGATTTGATGCGGGCCATTGAGGCCGTCGTCCGAGAACTTCCAACTCACCACACCCTCATCCTGGGGGACAGCCGCTTCATGGACGAGGTTCCTGACGAAAGCGTGCACCTCGTGGTGACATCCCCGCCCTACTGGACGCTCAAAGCGTACCCGGATCGGGCGGGCCAGCTTGGACTCGTTGAGAACTACGAGGTCTTCCTGGACGAGAGCGATAAGGTCTGGAGAAATGTGTACCGGGTCCTGGTCAAGGGTGGTCGGCTGGTCGTGGTGGTGGGAGATGTGTGCCTACCTCGGCGCAAGTTCGGCCGACATGTCGTCTTCCCCCTCCATTCCAGCATCCAGGAGCGCTGCCGCAAGATCGGCTTCGACAACCTGAATCCGATCATCTGGTACAAGATTGCCAACGCCCAGTTTGAGGTCGACAACGGCTCGCAGTTTCTCGGGAAGCCGTACGAGCCCAATGCTATCGTCAAGAACGACATCGAGTACATTCTGTTTCAGCGCAAGCCGGGTGGCTACCGCCAGCCGACGCTAGCCACCCGCTTGCTCTCCATCATCCCCGAGGGCGTCCACCGGGAGTGCTTCCAACAAATTTGGACGCTGACCGGCGCTTCGACGAAAAAGCATCCGGCGCCTTTCCCCTTGGCGCTAGCTGAGCGCCTGGTGCGGATGTTCTCCTTTGTAGGTGATACGGTGCTCGACCCCTTCCTGGGCACCGGAACCACGGCTCTGGCGGCAGGCCAATGGGGGCGTCACAGTGTCGGCTACGAGATTGAGCCTGCGTACCTGGAGATGGCCAAAGAGCGGCTTGCAGGGGGCATGTTTAGCCTGCGTACCGTTGAGACGCTCGCACAGCCGATGCCCGCGAACCCTTAAAAGCGGGCCTCGTACATGCGCGCGAGCCGGGTGATGAACTCCCCGTAGTGCTGAGGGTCGCCGGGTTGCGGGGCCGGCGGTGTGTCCACCAGGCGACCCGGATGTACCCCATCGTAGTCCACGAGGATCACGGCCACGGCCTCAGGCTGGTCGTTCGGCTCATCCTCACGTTCGCGGAGCGGAATTCCGGTGAAGATGCGGACGGAATCGACCACGATCTTGGACATGTTGGGGTAGTTTCGTTCGATCCCCGTCGCAAACCCGTTGGGGTTACGGTAGATCGGGTTGACGTTGATGACGACGATGGCGCCGGCGATGGCCTTGAGCGAGTGGTTGTGCAGGTGATTGGCGTAGGCAATGAGGTCGCCGTAGCGGTTCTTCCGGGCCTTCCCGTGTGCGGTCATGATCGTCTTGTTTTCAACGGCGAGGCGCACGCGGTTGATCGGGCCGGACACCGTTGGGTCGAGGAAGACAAGATCGAGGTCCCGTTCGGTGATGCGGGTGCGGACCGGCGCGTTCAACTCTCGCTTCAGGCGTGCTGTCGAGAGATCGTTCGCCAAGCGCGGTGAGGCGCGCTGGAGGTCCTCGGTCACGAAGCCGGAGAGGGCATCCGAGTTCTGCTGTCCGCGGGGGTTGAATCCGAGGTGCTCGTTGATCCACGCGACGTATAACTCCGGCGCTGCCATCTAGAACCCCATACTTCCGCTCTTCAGCCTGCTGTATCTTAGAGCCGACTCGGGAGAGTGCAGGGGAGGAGCTGGAATAGAAGCGAGGCCAGCTCGGCATCGGACATCGCACGGGGGTCGCCTGGGCGATCACGCAAGCGCGGGGCGCCTCGGTAAAGCTGGTCGGCGCCAAGGGCAATAGGCCGCACAGTAGGGCGTAGCGGGTGCGCAGTACGCAAACGCTTGTGCAGCCGCTCCTCGCTGCATAAGCGCATCAGATACAGCGCGTCTGCCCGCCGTCGATGTCGTAGAGCGCGCCGGTGACGTAGCTGGCGCGCTCGGAGGCTAGGAAGGCGATCACCGCGGCGATCTCCTCCGGCCGGCCGAGGCGCTGGAGCGGCACGTCGGCAACGACGCTCTGCCGCACCTCGTCGGGGCTCTTGCCGAGCATCGCGGCCCGCTGCTGGATGATGCCACGGATGCGGTCGGTGTCGCTGGGGCCGGGGTTGACGGCGTTGACGAGCACGGCGTGCGGCGCGCCCAGCTCGGCCAGGGCCTTTGTGAAGTTGAGCAGCCCGGCGTTCACCACCGAGGCCATGATCGCCGCGGCGAGCGGCTGGATGCCCCAGTTGCCGACGATGTTGATGATGCGACCGCCGCCCTGGCGCACCATGTGCGGGAACACCGCACGGGCGCAGCGGATATGGCCCAGCAGCTTGCCGTTGAGCGCCTCCAGCCACTCCTCGTCGCTGAGCTGCACGAACGGCGCGGCCTTGGGGCCGATGAGCGAGTTGACCAAGACATCCACCCGGCCGAAGCGCCCAAGCACGGCGTCCACGAAGGTCTGCACGTCGGGCGTGCGCGTGCAGTCGGCCGGCATCACGAAGGCCTGGCCGCCACGCGCCGCGAGCTCGGCCGCCAGCGCGTCGAGGTCGGCCTGGTTGCGGGCACAGGCGGCGACGCTGGCACCCTCGGCGGCCAGGGCGTGCGTAACGGCGCGGCCCAGGCCGCGGCTGCCGCCGGTAATGAGCGCGACTTTGCCCCGCAGTCCGAGGTCCATCCCGTCCCCCCTCCCGATCAGATGCAGCGCGTCATGCCGCCGTCGACGTCCAGCAGCGCGCCGGTGACATAGCTGGCGTGCGGCGAGCAGAGGAAGGCGATCAGCCCGGCGATCTCGTCGGGACGACCCAGGCGGCGCAAGGGGATCTCGCGCACGAACTCCTGGCGCGCCTCCTCGACACTGATGCCGCGCGCCACGGCCACGGCCTCGGCGAGGTAGCGCATGCGGTCGGTGTCGCAGGGACCGGGGTTGACGGCGTTGACGAGCACGTTGTGCGGCGCGCCCAAATCGGCCAGGGCCTTGGTGAAGTTCAGCAGGCCGGCGTTGACGACGCCGGCGGTGATGGCGTGGCCGTTGGCCATCCGGCCGTGCGTCCCAACGATATTGATGATGCGCCCGCCGCCCTGGCCGACCATGTGCGGGAAGACCTCGCGGGCACAGCGAATCTGCCCGAGCAGCTTGAGGTTCAGCGCCTCGATCCAGCCCTCGTCGCTCAGCTCGACGAACGGCGCTGTCTTCGGCCCCATGAGCGAGTTGACGAGCACATCGACGCGTCCGAAGTGGCCCAGGACGGCGTCGACGAAGGCCCGCACGTCGGAGCTACGGGTGCAATCGGCGGCCATCGTGAACGCGGCGCCCGGGCTCCGCATGCTGAGGTCGGCCGCCACCGCGTCCAGGCCCGCCTGGCCGCGCGCGCAGACCGCCACGTTAGCGCCCTCGGCCAGCAAGAGCTGCGCTGCAGCGCGACCCAGCCCGCGGCTACCACCGCTGATGACGACGACCTTGCCCGTGATCCCCAGGTCCATGGCCACCCTCCCCATGCGTGCGGTGCGACGCTCTACTGTAGCATCCGCCCCGCGTGCTGTACCATAGCGGAGCGGCCGCGTCGATCGGTTGCTGGGCACGGCGGCGCGCCCCCGGCCTGGGCGGCCGCCCGGCCTGACGGCGAACGCGGCGCGTCGGTCGCACACGGGAGAATCGCTTGGAGACCTGGGCGCCCGCGGCGGCGGTCGTGAGCGGCGCGGCGCTCCTGCGTGGCGTGACTGGGTTTGGCTCCGGGCTCATCGTCGTGCCGGTGCTGGCGCTGCTCTACGCGCCGGCTGTGGCCGTGCCGACCTCGGTGCTCATCGAGATGGTCGCCGTCCTCTGGCTCGTGCCGCAGGCCTGGCGCGCGACGCACTGGCCGCTCGTCGGGGCCCTTGCCGTCGGCTACGTGCCCGGCATCGTGCTCGGCACGCTGATCCTCACGGCCCTGCAGCCGGCGGCGCTGAAGCTGCTGATCGGCGCGACGTCGATCTCGTTCGCTGCGCTGCTGCTCGGCGGCCGGAGCGTGCCGGCCGGCGGCGCGATCTGGCCGGCGGCCGGACTCGTCGGTGGCCTGTTCACTGGCACGAGCAACATGGGTGGCCCGCCGGTGATCGTCCTGCTGGCCAGCCGCTTTCGGGCGAAGCTGGCGCTGCGCTCCAACGTTATCACCGGCACGGGCCTGCAGTTCTTCCTTGCGGCTCTGGTGTTCGCGCTGCGCGGTCTGCTCACGGGCGAGGTCGTCATGCTGACGCTCGCGCTGCTGCCCGGCTGGCTGGGCGGGCTGTGGCTCGGCACGCGGCTCTACCATCGCCTGCCGAGCGAGCGCTTCCGCGTGGTTGTATTGCTGGCCGTCGTGCTCGCCAGTGCGCCGAGCATAGGTGTCGGGCTAGCCGAGCTCGTGGCGACGCGCTAGAGCGACCGACCAGACGCGTCCGACGCCATGCAGCGAGATGATGCTCATCGTCCGTGGTGCCCGCGCCGGCGGGCGTAGAGGTTTTCAGGGAAGGGGTGCAGGGTGGCGTTCTGGGTCCTGGCCGCGGCGGTCACCTTCGGCGCGGCGCTGCTGCGCGGGCTGACCGGCTTCGGCTCGCCGCTCATCATGGTTCCGGTGCTGGCGTTGCTGTACAGCCCGGTCGAGGCGGTATCGGTCTCGGTGCTGCTGGAAACGGTGGCCGGCGTGTACCTCTTCCCCCAAGGGCGGCGCGCTACCGACTGGCGCCTGGTCGGCGTGCTCACGGCTACCGGTGCGCCGGCCATTGTCGTCGGCACGTACGCCTTGACGACCCTCGAGCCGGCGTTGCTGAAGGTGTTCATCGGCAGCACCTCGATCGCCTGGGCGCTTCTGCTGCTCGGCGGGCGCAGCATGCCGGTGCACCGCTGGCGCTGGACCTGGCCGGTCGCCGGCGTCGTCGGCGGCTTCTTCCAGGGCAGCGTGAGCATGGGTGGGCCGCCGGCGATCATCCTGCTGGCTAGCCGCTTCAGCGACAAGGTGCAGCTCCGCTCGACGATGATCACGCTCTTCACCGTGCTCTTTCTCCTTACCATCGCCGCGTTCGCCGCCCGTGGCCTGCTGAGCATCGGCAGTGCGACGCTGGCGCTCTCGCTCCTGCCGTTCCACCTTGGCGCGCTGTGGGTGGGCACCCGCCTGTTCGACCGCGTGCCGAGCGGTTTCTTCCGCAAGCTGACGCTCGTCGCGGTGGTGCTGGCGAGCATGCCGGCCGTAGTGGTGAGCGTCGTCGAGCTGGCGACGCGGCGCTAGGGGAGCGGTGTGGGCGCGTGGGCCATCGCCGCGGCGGTCGTCTTCGGCGCGGCGCTGCTGCGCGGCATGACCGGCTTTGGCTCGGCGCTGATCATCGTGCCGGTGCTGGCGCTGCTCTACGGTCCGGTCGAGGCCGTGCTCGCCTCGATCATCCTCGACGTCTTCGCCGGCGCCTACCTGCTGCCGCAGGCCTGGCGCGCGACCGACTGGCGGCTGGTGGCCGGGATGACGGCGCCCACCCCGCCGATGATCGCGCTGGGCACGCTGGCGCTGACGGCGCTGGACCCGGCCCTGCTGAAAATCTTCATCGGGGCGACGTCGATGAGCTTCGCCCTGCTGCTGCTGGGCGGGCGGACGTGGCCGCTGCACCGCTGGCGCTGGTCGTGGCCGGTGGCCGGGGCGGTCAGCGGCTTCTTCACTGGCACAGCGAACATGGGCGGGCCGCCGGTGATGCTGCTGATGGCCAACGCCTTCCGGCAGAAGGCGGCCCTGCGCTCGAACTTCATCGGCTTCATCACCCCGCAGTTCGTCATCGTCTGCGCGGTCTACGCCGCGCGCGGGCTGGTGAGCGTGGCCGGGGCGACGCTGGCGCTGTCGCTGCTGCCGCTGTGGCTGGCGGGGCTCTGGCTGGGCGCGCGGCTGTACCATCGCGCCGGGAGCGCGCTCTTTCGCCGCGTGACCCTGGTGGCGGTGGTGCTGGCCAGCACGCCGGCGGTCGTCGTCAGCCTCGTCGACCTGGCGACGCGGCGGTGACCCCACCCGCCCGGCCCCTGCCCGACGCGCGGAGGGGGGAGACGCGGCGACGCGGAGAGGGGACGCGCGGCGTGTGCGTGCTCGCGGAGGGAGACAACGGGGCCGCTGCTGAAGGCCATCGCCCTGCGGGGCCTCGGCGAGGCGGTGCGGCTGGCGCTGGGCCCGGCCGGCCTGGTGCGCTTCTGGGGCCACTGGGTCGGGCGGATCGGCGGCGATCGTGTGCTGGCGCGTGCGGCGGCGGGGATGCGGTCTGCGGTCAGCGTCTACTCGCCGCTGCGACGGAGGGAGCGGCGAGGGTGAAGGAATTGCAGGCAAGCGGTGTCAAGTGCGGTCGGTCTCGGTCTATGAGTTAGCGGGCGGTTCAACGCGGCTACGACCCTTGCTCCTCGCGACTGCGCGGCTGGGCAAGCAGCGGACCGGCGATGACCCTGAAGGGGACACGGCATTGCTCCTCGCCCTCGACGCGCGCGATGGCGACGTAGGTCCCCGGCCGCTCGAACGTGATCGCCAGGTCGAGCGCAAGCTGCGCGCGCTGGTCCTGGCCCGACGGGATGCCAGGCGGCCGCCCGACCTCTAGCCTGGCGCCGACGTTGAGGAGGGCATTGAGGTCCTCGTCGGCAACCTCGATCTCGATGGCATAGGGCTGGTTCGTCTCGTTCCAGCCCACGCGGAAAGCGGCGGCGATGGCGCAATGTTGCACGACGGGGAAACCTGAGTTGACGGTGAGCACGTCCCACCCGCCGCCAATCAGGTAGAGCTTGCCGCCCACGACCTGCGCTGCGTCAGCTAGGATAAGCCATTCGACCTGCACTTGATCTCCCCTAGCCTACTCACTACAATCCAACTACATCGCTCCTACAAGGGTAGCGGACGTGGCACATGCCGTCAATCCCGCGTATCGTCGGATTCGATTTCGATGATGACAATGTCGAGAAGTTCGCCAGCCACGGGTTGACCGATCGCCGGGTTAGCCAGGTGCTCGACAACGAGTTCGTCGTGGTGCGGAACCGAACGGGGCGGCGTAGTGCCTACCTGGTGATCGGACGAGACCACGGAGGGGCCTGCATCGCAGTTCCCGTGGAGCCAACGCGATGGCCCGGGCTTTGGCGGCCGACCACCGCCTGGCCCTGTAAGCATCAGGAGAGAGCGGCCCTTGAGCGCGGGCAGCGACACGGCTAGGGGGGAGCGGTTGCTATGAGGAAGAAGGACATCAACGAGCTCGAGAACCCAGAGAGCTGGGACTTCGAACACGCGGTAAGGAAGCCGCCGATCAAGGA
>JACQUS010000506.1 GCA_016210125.1 Chloroflexota bacterium
ACGCCGCGCGGTCGATCATCATCCTCGCGAGCGACCGCGACGCCCCGGACACCCACACTATCAAGACGATGCTGGCGCTGCTCAATAACCCAGAGCGCAAGCCGGAGCCATACCACGTCGTCGCCGACATTCGGGACCGCCAGAACCTGTCGGCGGCGCGCATCGTCGGGCGCGACGAGGCGCAGCTCCTCCTGGGTCGCGAGCTCATCTCCGCGCTGACTGTGCAGACGGGCCGCCAGCCGGGCCTCTCCGCCGTGTACTCCGAGCTGCTCTCGTTCGCGGGTAACGAGATCTACTTCAAGCTGGAGCCAACGCTGGTGGGTCAGACGTTCGGCCGAGCGCTGTTCGCTTACGAGGACTCGGCGCTCATCGGGCTCCACCGAGCCCAGACCGGCACGTGCCTGAACCCGCCTATGGACACGCTCATAGCCGCCGACGACCAACTCATCATCATCGCCGAGGACGAGGACCGGATTCGCCTGTCGGACCTCGCGGACTACAGCGTGGACAGCGAGGCCCTGCAGGCGCCGCCCCAGCGGCAGCGCGCTCCGGAGCGGACGCTGGTGCTCGGCTGGAACCGTCACGGGTCGAGCATGCTGGGCGCCCTCGACGAGTACGTCGCGCCCGGGTCGGCCACAGCGGTCGTCGCCGACGAGCCGGCGGCGGAAAAGCGCGTGGCGGCCTCCCATACCTCGCTTGCCAACCAGACCGTCACCTTCCAGCTCGCCGACACGACCGATCGCGGTGTCCTGGACGCGCTGGGGGTCCCGAGCTACAACCACGTGCTCGTGCTCAGCTACTCGGACCGTCTCGGCGTGCAGGAAGCGGACGCGCGAACACTCGTCACACTGCTGCACCTGCGCGATATGGCCGAACGCCACGGCAAGCCCTTCTCCATCGTCAGCGAGATGCTCGACCTGCGCAACCGCCAGCTCGCCGAGGCGACGAAGGCCGACGACTTCATCGTCAGCGACCACCTGGTCAGTCTCATGCTGGCGCAAATCTCGGAGAACAAGCACCTCACCGGCGTGCTCGCCGAGCTGGTCGACCCCGAAGGTATGGAGATCTACCTCAAACCCGTCGAGGACTACGTCCGCCTCGAGCACGCCGTGAGCTTCTACACCCTGCTCGAGGCCGCGCAGCGGCGCGGCGAGGTAGCCATCGGCTACCGGCTCGTTGGGGATTCGCGCCGGGAGGCCGGGCCGCACGGCGTGGCGATCAACCCTCGAAAGTCGGAGCGCGTCGCGTTCGCGGCGGGCGACAAGGTGATCGTGGTGGCGGAGAGCTGAGCCCGACCGCGCATGCCGGGTCGAAGGCAGGTCGTGGCGCAAGGAGGACGTGGCCTTGGGCGAAGTTGGCGAAGGCCCGGTGGGACGCCGGCGGTGCACGAAAAGCGGCTGCGCCGCAAGGGGAGTGCAGAGGGGCTTCGCCCCTCTGCATACTACTCTGGGAGGGGTGGGGCGGAGCAGCGCCGGCTGCAAGCCACTTTCAAAGGAGTTGCCGCCGCGCCGGGCCGCGACCATCAGGGATGAAAGGGGGATTCCAAAGGGGCGAAGCCCTCTTTGGAATCCTGTTATGGGTGGCTGGGGGACCTACAAGCAGGCCCCCCGCTCGCGCATGGCGGCGATCTGCGCCGCGCCGTAGCCGAGCGCGCGCAACGTCGCCGCCGTGTGCTCGCCGTCGGCCGGCGGCGGCGTGCGAACCGTGCCGGGCGTGTCGGAGAACTTCAGCGCCATGCCCACGCTGGTGAAGCGGCGGCCGTCGGGAAGCTGCTGCTCGGGGAACATGCCCCGGTGGACGAGCTGCGGGTCGCGGATGGCCTCGTCGAGCGTGTTCACCGGCGCGACGCAGACGTCGGCCTTGCGCAGCAGCTCGAACCACGCGGCGCGCGTCTTGGTGCGCATGATGGCGGCGATCTCCTGGGCCATCTGCTCGCGCTGCTCGGGGCTCTCGCCGGCGTACTGGCGGGCGATGAAGTCCTCGCGGCCGATGGCGCGGCAGAAGTTGGCGAAGAGCCACGGCTCGGTCGTGCCGATGCTGATGTACCGGCCGTCGGCGCACTCGTAGACGCGATAGAAGGGCATGACCCCGCTGGCAAAGATGTCGCCGCGCGACGGCACCTGGCTGCTGTAAAGGTACGAGGCGAGGTGCAGGACCATCCACGTGGCCATCTGGTCGGTCATAGCCGCGTCGACGTACTGCCCGCGGCCGGTGCGCTCGCGCGCGAGCAGCGCCGTGAGCACGCCGAGGGCGAGCTGGACCGCGCCGCCGCCGAGGTCGGCGATGGGCACGCCGGGCGGGATGGGCGCGGCGCCCTTGGGCCCGGTCACGTCGAGGATGCCGGCGATGGAGATGTAGTTCAGGTCGTGGCCGGCGAGGTCGACGTACGGGCCGCTCTGGCCGTAGCCGGAGAGCGAGGCGTAGACCAGCCGCGGGTTGCGCGCGCTCAGGGCGGCGTAGCCGAAGCCCAGGCGCTCCATAACGCCGGGGCGCAGCCCCTCGACGAAGACGTCGACCGTGTCGACGAGCTTCAGCAGGGCCTCGCGCGCCTCGGCATCCTTGAGGTTGAGCTGCACGCTCTTCTTGTTGCGGTCGATGATCCAACTGAGCTGCTCAAGCATCTTGGCCTCGCCCACGGCCCGCCGCGCCATGTAGCCCGGCTCCTCGATCTTGATGACCTCGGCGCCCATGTCGGCGAGGTACATCGTGGCCATCGAGGCCGGGAACGTGCGGGTGACGTGGACGACGCGGATGCCTTCGAGCGCCATAGCCATTGGTCATGCCTCCTGTGGGGCCGTCAGCCCCGGCAGTGTAGCAGCGCCGGGCGCGAGGAGCAACGCAGCTTCAGAGCGCGCATAGGCGGCCAGGAACGCCTCGCGTGAAATGCCGGCTTGCGCGCAGATAGTGCGGAGAGTCGATCCCTTGAGCCGCCGGTGATTCGGCAGGGTGAGGGGTGTCCGGGTGCCGTCAGGGTTGTCACGCACAAGGGCAATGTGCGGCCCAAGGCGCACCACGTGGAAGCCGAGCGCTTCGAGCGTGCGCACGACGCGGCGCAGCGGTGCGTCGGCCGGGAAGCTCGTCACGTAAGGTCGACGGCCGTCTCGGCGAGGAAGGCGTCGAGCACCGTCGGCTCGGCGTCGAGCACGTCGGTGCCGAAGGTCTCGACGTGGAAGCGGATGGCCGAGGTCACGTCGGCCAGCGCCTGCTCGGCCGTATCGCCCTGGCCGACGACGACGCCGCGCAAGCCCAGCGGGTAGGCGACGTAGCCGTCGGGATGGTGCTCGACGACGATCTTGACCGTGCGCACGGCGCTCCTCTCAATGCCTTGGTCGTCTGGAATGTACCAGGGCACGGAGCAGCGGAGCAACGACGCGCGGCGCAGGGGCGAGAGATGCTCGGGGCCGCGTCGGCCGGCTCGCGGCGCGCTCCGCGCCGCCCACCTCGAACCTCGGCCGGCCGGGGCGGGGAGGGGTCGCCGAGGGCCGGAGGTCAGGGGAGCTGCCCAGGTCGCCTGGGGACGCCTGAAGCGAATGAAGAGCGACTGCGCCGCAGGGGGAGTCCAGAGGGGCTTCGCCCCT
>JACQUS010000508.1 GCA_016210125.1 Chloroflexota bacterium
CGATCTCTCCCTCGATCAGCTCGACGCGGTCGTCCTCGCCGAGGATGCCGGCCTGGCCCATGCGCTCGTACTCGTCGACCGTGAACTTGCGCCGCGTCAAAATTGCGGCCATCGTGGATCCCTCCATAGCGCCCATCGCCTTGGCTTATCACCGAAAATATGGGATCACGCGCTGCCCGAGAGCCTCCATCACGTCGACCGGCTCGCTGAAGGTCAGGTGGTGGCGCATGAAAAAGTGGTGCACCCCGAGCTCGTGCAGCGCCTGGAGCCGCGCCGGCCACTCGTCCGGCGAGCCGACGAGGCAGAACTTCTCGACCGCGCTGTCGCTCACGAAGCGGCACGCGGCGATCGCCTCCTCCCAGTCGAGCGCGTGCCCGAGGTCGGGGAAGACCTGGCGATCGGGCCGGCGCTGGGTGACCGTCTCCCCGGCCATCTCCAGGTACTGCGGCGCGGCGGCATAGAACCAGCCGAGCAGCGGCCGCGCGGCGTCGAGGTCCCGCGCGCGATCGCCCGTGTAGACGCACGCCGTCGAGCAGATGATCTCGACGGCCGCCGGGTCGCGGCCGGCCTCGCGCGCACCGGCGTGGACCTGCTCGATGCAGGAGCGCAGGACCGTCGGATGCAGGCCGGCCTGCACGATCACGCCGTCGGCGATGCGCCCAGCCAGATGCAGGATCTTAGGCCCGGTCGCCGCGATATACACCTTCAGCGGCAGGGTCTGTGGCAGGGTGATCGGCTGGCCGCCGAAGCTGACCGGCTCGCCAGCGAAGAGCCGGCGAAGCTGCTGAACGGCTTCGGCCGTGCCACGCTGGCGCTCGATCTGCCCCTGGTGCTTGCCCGCCGCGCCCGTGCCGATCGTGTTCAGCGCGCTGTCGCCCGTGCCCAGCCCGAGGACGACGCGCCCAGGCGCGATGCGCTCCAGGCCGATGATCGCCGCGGCGGTGACGACCGGGTGGCGATTAAAGACATTGCTCACCGCCGGCCCGAGAGCGATGCGCTGCGTATCGAGCGCGATGGCCGTGAGGTACGGGTAGGGGTCGGCGAGCCGGCCGGCCAGAAGCGGCGAGTCGATCATGCCGATGTAGTCGAAGCCCAGCTCTTCGGCGCGGCGCCCCAGCGCGGCGACCTCCGTCGCCGCCACGCCCGTGGTCAACCGTACGCCGAACTTCACCGCCACCGTCGCTGCCTCCTCACACCATCGCCTCCCGCGCGCCGTAGGCGCGCTCGATCTCGGCCACCTTGGCCACGCAGGCGGCCTCGTCCGGCGCCGGCGGCGTGCTGAACCAGGCGTCGAGCATCTCCTTGGCCAGCGCTGGCGTCGTCAGCCGCAGGCTCATCGCCAGCACGTTGGCGTGGTTCCAGATGCGAGCGCCCCGCGCCGTCTCGGCGTCGGCGCACAGCGCGGCGCGGATGCCCGGCACCTTGTTCGCCGCGATGGACACGCCCGTGCCGGTCCAGCAGAACAGAACGCCCTCGTCACAGCCGCCGCTGGCGACCTCTTCGGCCACGGCGCGGGCCACGTCAGGCCAGGGCTCGGCGCCGCCCGCCAGCGGGCCGAAGAGCCGCACCTCGTGGCCACGGCGCTGCAGGTCGACCACGACGGCATCGGTGACCTCGAGGCGCTCGTCGCTGCCCACCGCGACGCGCATGGTGTACCTCCGTTGCGCATGTCCGCCAGCGGCGCTGGCCTTGCCCCACACCACCCCAAGGTGGATTCCCAGAGGTCGCCTTAGGCGACCTCTGCACTCTCCCTTCCCGCGCCGGGCAGGTCGCCCGAGGCGACTCGCGGCGGCGAGGGGCCGGGGGTTTAGGTGCTGTCCGCACCGCTTTTCTTCCGTCGCCTTCGGCCCGCGAGGACACGAGCAGCGCCTCCGGCCCGCCAGCGCCGGCCGTGAAATGTGAGGCCGCGTGCCAGGATAGCACGCGGCCCAGGCGGGTGGCAGAGGCCAGCACCTAGGAGCCCATGCCGTACGCGCTCGGCCGAAGCGCCATATCGCGCAGGCGCTGCACGCGCTCGGCGGTCGACGGGTGCGTGCTAAACAGGCCGGAGATGCCACCGTGCAGCGGGTTCACG
>JACQUS010000509.1 GCA_016210125.1 Chloroflexota bacterium
GACGACGACCGGCAGGTCAGGCACGCCGAGCGCGCGGGCCTCGCCGCGGGCAATCTGGTCGAACGCCGTACTGATGATGGTCACGGTCGGCAGGCCACGCTTCTCAAGCTCGGCCGAGTCGTGGATACTCCACGACGTGCAGCCGCCTCAATCGCCCACCGCGGCGATGGCCGCGTCGAAGTGCTGGCGCACACTGTCGAGCACGGCCGGCTCGAACGGCGTCGCCGATGTCGTCGGCTTGCGGAAGCGCTGCGTCTCGATGTCGCGGTCGTCACGGCGCAGATTGGCGGCGATGCGCTCCAGCAGCACGTCGGCGTTGGACTTCATGTTGTCGAGCAGGGCCACGGCGCGCCCGTCGAGCGCAGCGAGCCGCGGTGCCGTGCGGCTCTCCTGGACGATGGAGCGCGCGACTGGGCTGACCAGACGTACGGTGCTGGCCACGGCTCCCTCCTAATCGGACTGTCTCGGTGGCCCCTAGCCTAGCGCACGGCGCCTGCGTGCGCAATCAGGCGCTATGCTAGGGGAGTTGCGGGGAGTGGAGACGTGACCATGAATGATCTGGAGCGCGCGCTGGCGACCCACATCCGGCAGCGCCAGGCCGACTGGGTCGATCTGCTGCGCCAGCTCGTCGGCTGCGACTCGGGCACCTACAACAAGGACGAGGCCGACCGCGCCGGCCGCCTGCTGGCCGAGACCGTCAGCACCCTAGGCTTTGCCGTCGAGCGCATGCCGCAGGCACAGTTCGGCGACCACCTGGTCGCGCGCAAGCCGGGCCGTGGCGACAAGCGCCTCTTGCTCCTTGGGCACTTCGACACCGTCTTCCCGCGCGGCACCGTCGCCCAGCGGCCCTTCGCCGTCGACGGCGACCGCGCGACGGGGCCGGGTGTCTTGGACATGAAGGGCGGGCTGACGGTGCTCGTCGCGGCCCTGAGCGCGCTGCGCGAGGTCGGCGCGCCGGTCTGGGACGACGTGGCGCTCACCGCCGTCTTCAACAGCGACGAGGAGCTCGGCTCGCCCACCTCCGCCGCGCTCATCGCCGCCGAGGCGCGCCAGGCGGATAGTGTGTGCGTGGCCGAGCCGGCGCGCCCAGGCGGCGAGTACGTGCTGGCGCGCAAGGGCACCGGCCTGCTCAAGCTCGCGGTGCACGGCCGCGCAGCACACTCCGGCTCGCAGCCGGAGCTCGGCCGCAGCGCCATCGACGAGCTGACACGCAAGATCGTGCTGCTGCACGACATCAGCGATCGTAGCGTCGGCACGACGGTGAACGTGGGCGTGATTCGCGGCGGCGAGCGACCGAATATCGTCGCGCCCTACGCCGAGTGCGAGTTCGACCTGCGCGCCCACACGCCGGAGGAGGCCGAGCGCGCGCTCCGGCGGATCGAGGAGATCGCCGCGCACCAGTTCGTGCCCGACACGCGGACGGAGCTGAGCGGCGGCATGCGCTTCCCGCCGCTGCCGCTTCAGCGGCGCAACCAAGTGCTTTTCGGCTGGGTGCAGGAGGCCGGCCGTAAGCTCGGGATCGAGCTGGCGTACACGACGACCGGCGGATCGTCCGACGGCAACACCGCCGGCCAGCACGCGCCGGTCGTCGACGGCATGGGGCCGGTGGGCAACGGCGCGCACAGCGACCGCGAGTTCGTTCTGCTGGCGACGCTCATCCAGCGGGCGCAGGTCCTGGCGCTGTTCCTGGCCGCCTGGTCGCAGCGTGCTGACCAGCTCACCGCGCTCGCAGAGTGACCCTTACACCTGCATCAGCGGCAGGAGATCGCGCACGTCGGGCACGGTCTCCAGGGCGGTCAGCGCGCCCCACAGCTCCGCCGCCCGGACGGCGCCGAGAACCGGCTGCACGCACTGCTCGAACTTACCCCGCATCTCGTCGGGCGTCTCCGGATTGGCGCGCGTCCCGCGCGTGGCCGGAATCTGGCAGCGCACGACGCGCCCGTCGGCCAGCTCGACCGTCAGGTCTCCAGGGAACTGGCGGAAGGAGAGCGTGGGGTCGAGCGTGAAGTCCATCCTCGACGCTAGCCGCCAGACCGCCCCATCGGCCATCGCCGCGGGCCGAAACGCGTCGAGGTCGACGCGCCCTCGCACAAGCGCCGCGCCGACGAGATAGCGCAGGTTGAACTTGCCCTCCTGAGGCGTCGCCGGCGGGCGCTGGCTCTCGGCTGGCCGCCACATGAAGCGCGCGGTCGGCTCGGTCGTCACCGCGGTGATGCGGCGAATCGCCTCCGGCGCCACGCCGCGCGCGCGCAGCGCCAGCGCCGCCTCAACGAAGGCGTGGCCGTGGTGGCAGAGCGGGTATTGCTTGGGGATGATGTCCAGCAGGTGCCACGTGGCGCCCAGGTCGGCGTCGATTCGCGCCAAGTCGTACAGACCTGCGCCGACGAACGACTCGTAGAGCCCGTCCTTGCCTTCCACGCTCGTGGCGTGCGCGTCGAAGCCGGCCAGCGCCAGCCGCACGGCGACGACGGCGCCCTGGGCGGCCCAGCCGACCGCGGCGTGCTTCGTCGCGTGGTGCGCGCCGACCAGCGGCTCGTGTGTCAGTCCGCTGAAGGTGCTGGCGATGCCGAAGGCGTCGGCTGCTGTGGCCGCCGGCAGCCCGAGCGCGCGGCTGACGGCCAGCGCCGCCGCCGGCCCGCCCATCACAGCCGTCGAGTAGAAGCCACGCTTCCAGAACTGCCCGGCTGCGGCCAAGCCGAGGCGGCAGTGCAGCTCCAGCCCGGCGGCCACGCCGGCCAGCAGCGCCTCACCCGACGCGCCGGCGGCGCACGCCGCGGCGAAGATCGCTGGGACGACGATGCTGCCGGCGTGCAGCGGCCCGGCGGGATGCGTGTCATCGAACTCGAGCCCGTGTGCGACGGTCGAGTGGAACGCGGCGGCGAGCGGCGCCGGCGCCCGCGCGGCGCGGCCGAGCAGCGGGCTCTCGACGCCGTGATAGTCGGCCGCCAGCCGCGCGAACGCGTCGGCGAGCGGGTAGTGCGCCGAGGCGAAGCCCAGACCCACCGTCGTCGCCAGCAGGTGTTTGACCTTCCGCTGCGCCTCCGCCGGCAGGTCGGCGAAGCGCAGGGCGGTGGCGAACTCGGCCAGCCGCTGGGCGTAGGTCACGGCGACCTCCTTCGCCTACTTGGCCTCAGGCGGGACGAGGCGCTCGGGCACCTTGGCGCCCACCTCGCGAAAGTACCGCAACGCACGACGCTTTGCGCTCACGCTGCGGATGACCGAGGCAGTCCTCCAACCGCCCGGATCATGGGCGACAGGCGACGCCCTGTCAACCGGCCACTCCGCGCCGCGCCCGGACCCGCTCGTACCAGGCGACGACGCGGCCGAGCGTCTGGCACGCGGCGGGGAGGCTCGGGTAGACGGGTATGCCGGCGGCCATGGCCTTCGCCTCCTCGCGCCGGCGCAGGTCCTCCAGCTCAGGCTCGCCGCTAGAGCGCAGCGCGAGCAGCAGCGGCTTGTCCCGCCCGCCGACCGCGCACACGGCCTCGACCATGCGGCTGATCAGCAGCCGCGCCCGCGCCGGCGACCCCAGCCACGAGAGCGTCTGGAGGTTGAGGTGGACGATGAGCGCGTGGACGTGGGGATCGCGCATCGCTATGCGCAGCAGCGGCTCCAGCATGCCACCTTCGTCGCGGCGCAGCGTGTTGCCCGGCGCGTCGATCGGATTCTTGACGCTCGTGCCCGGCGGGATACCGAGGGCGAGAAGCGCCTCCTCGGTCACCGGATCGAACGGCGGGACGACCAGGCCAGCCCGCGCGCAGGCGTCGGTCGCGGTGACCGTCGCCCCGCCGCCGTTGCCGAAGAGGCAGACGCCCCGCCCTTGCGGCGGCGGGACGCGGTGCAGCATCTGCATTGTGTCGACCAGCTCCTCGACCGCGCGCACGGCGATCGCGTTGGCCTGCCGGAGCGCGGCCGTCCAGACCGCCTCGCTGCCAATCGCCGGCGCGCTGCGATCGCACGTGCGCTCCGCGTCAGTCGCCCAGTCGGCGGCGGCCGGTCCGTTCGCGCGACGAACCCCGGCCGTGAGGACGATCACCGGCTTGCGCGCCGCGACTTCCGCCAGGGCGCGCGGAAGGCGCTGGCCGTCGACCAGGCGCTCGATGTACAGCGCGACGGCGCGCGTCGCGGCATCGTCGGCTTGGTGCGCCAGATAGTCAGATGGATCGAGATCGATCGGCTCGCCCGCGGCGACAACGGTGCCAAAACGCAGGCCCAGTGTGCCAGCACGACGGACGATCTCCAGCGCGATATCGGCTCGCTGCGCCACCAGCGCGAGCGGCCCGCCCTTGGCGAGCGCCGGCTCGATCGCCTCGGCGCAGGAGGCGGCCTCGCCATCGGCGCGGCCGACGAGTAGGACGCGCCCGGGCACGAACGCGGGCAACGGCGCACCGCCGGCCGCGGTGGCTGTCTCAGCCGCGGCGTCGGCCTGTACACGCTCGGCGGTCCGAGAGCCGGTCTCAGCAGCGTCCGCCCCGTCCGCGCTCTCGGCCGTCGGCATGCCTACGCCGAGCGTCACCCGCACGCCGGCCACGGTCACCCCCCGCGAGTGCACCACCACCGGGTCGAGGATGAGGCCTGCCAGGTCGTCGGCGCGCGTCGCCAAGCCATCCGGCCCGCCGACGGCCAAAAGCAGGCGGACGAGCGCGTCGCGGTCGCCCGGCGGCGCGCCGCGTAGGCCCTCGAGCAGGCGGCTCGCGGCGAGCTCGCTGAGCATCTCGTGCGCATCCGCCTCGGCTAGTGGCAGCATACGCACGCTCACCTCATCGAGCAGCACTCCCAGCGGCCCGCTGGCACCTACGGCCAGCGTGAGGCCGAAGATGGGTTCGCGCCACAGGTAGACCGCGAAAGCGTGCGCCGGCGGGGACGACGTCCAGCAGGCAGGCGCCGAGGCGTCGTCTGCGGACGTCTCGGCGTGCGGAATGGCGACCAGGGCGTGCAGCGCGGCCGGCAGGCGCGCGCGCAGCCACGCGCGCCCCTCTGCGGCCGGCAGCGCGGTCGCCGCGCTCGACGGGCCGCCGGCGTGCGGCGTCAGGCTGCTCACGCCGGGCGCCGATAGCGCGACAGACTGCCGCCTTTCATCACCTTGCCTGGCAGCGGGTGGCCGACGACCTCCTCGGCTAGGCGGGCAGCCGCGATGAGGGCGTCCAGGTCGACGCCGGTCTCGATGCCCATCTCGTGGCACATGAACACGATGTCCTCGGTGCAGACGTTCCCGGCCGCATCGCGATGGCCGGCGAAGGGACAGCCGCCCAGTCCGCCGACCGCAGTGTCGAGCGTGTCGACGCCCATCACCAGCGCGGCGAAGACGTTGGCCAGCCCGGTGCCCCGCGTGTCGTGCAGGTGCAGGATGAGCCGCCGCTCGGGCCAGCGCTCGCGCACCGAGCCGACTAGGCGCTTGATCTGGAGCGGATTGGCCCAGCCCATCGAATCAGCGATCTGCAGCCACTGGGCGGCGTAGCCATGCTCCGCGAGCGTGTCGATGCCCACGGCGAGCAGCTCCAGCACGCGCGCGAGCGGCACGTCGCCCTCGTAGTTGCAGCCGAAGGCGGCCATGAGCGACACGCCCTCCAACGGCACGTCCAGCCGCTCGTACGCGGCGATCTGCTGCGGCAAGGCGGCGATTGTCTCGGCAATCGTCTTGTTCGTATTGCGCTTGGAGAACGTGTCGGTCGCCGTGAGCGCAAGCCGGCCGCGGAGGTCGAACTTGCCCGTGGCGACGGCGCGCTCCAGGCCACGCTCGTTCAGGTAGATGGCATCGTAGCTGACGCCGGGCTTGCGCTCGAAGCGGGCGGCGACCTCCTCGGCGTCGGCCATCTGCGGGATCCATCTTGGATGGGCGAAGTTCGTCACCTGCACGTAGCGCAGCCCGGTCTCGGACAGCGCGTCGACCAGCGCGACCTTGCGGTCGGTCGGGATCGGCCCTCGCTCGAACTGGAAGCCCTCGCGCGGGCCGACCTCGCGCAAAGAGACGAAGCGCGGCAGGTCGCTCACGGCGCGCCCTCCTTGACTGCCCTCTTGCGCAGCAGTATACATACGTCGTGCGCCGGGGCGCGCGGCCGACAGGAGGTCGACGATGGCCCAGGCCCCCTGGCTGATACGCAGCGGGACGCTAGTGAACCCCGAGGGCGGCGAGGTGATCGCCGACCTCCGCGTGGACGACGGGCGCATCGCAGCCGTCGGCGCTGCGCTGCCGGCCGACGGCTGCCAGGTCTACGACGCGCGCGGCAAGCACGTCTTCCCCGGCTTCATCGACCCGCACGTCCACTTGGGGAACTATCGGCCCTTCGGCGACGACTGCGTCAGCGAGACTATCGCCGCGGCGGCGGGCGGCATCACGACCATCGTCCAGTTCCTGAAGGTGCTACAGTGTCGCCCCACGCAGGCGAGCTACCACGAGATCCTCGACGAGGCGATCGCCAGCTTCGCCGCGCGCACGTCGGTCGACGTGACGTTCCACCTCGCGCTGAGCACCTACGAGCACATGGGCGAGATACCCTCGTACGTCGAGCGCGGCCTGACGTCGTTCAAGTTCTACCTTGGCTACAAGGGCAATGAGGCGGCGCTGCGCCGCGGCACCGTCGGCGTGCCGGACGACCTGGTCTACGCCGGCTTTCAGGAGATCGGCCGCGCGCCCGGCGCCGTGGCGCTGGTGCACGCGGAGAACGATGAGCTGGTGCGCTGCTTCGAGCGCGCCGTGGCCGACCCCGAGCGCGCCTCGTTCCTCGAGTGGGCGAACACGCGGCCGGCCCTCGCCGAGGAGGAGGCCGTCCGGCGCGTCTGCCTGTTCGGCATGGCCACCGGCGCGCCGGTATACATCGTCCACCTGACGTCCAAAGAGGCGCTGGCCGCCGTGCGCGAATTTCGGCACGTATCGCCGGCGCCGATCTACGTCGAGACCTGCCCGCACTACCTGGTGCTCGACAAGCACCAGGCCAACGGGCTACCCGGCGCGACGGCGAAGGTGATCCCGCCGCCACGCGACCCCGAGAGCCGCGAGGCGCTGTGGGGGGGCATCGCCAGCGGCGCAGTCGATACGGTCGGATCGGACCACTGCGCGATCGAGCTCGCGCGCAAGGCGCACGTGTGGAACGGCTTGCCGGGCTTCCCGGGAATGGAGACGCTGGCCCCGCTGGTCGTCGGCGAGGCCCGGCGACGCGGCGTTCCGCTGCCACGCGTCGCCGCGGTCCTGGCCTACAACGCCGCGCGCATCTTCGGTCTCCTGCCGCGCAAGGGGACGCTGCGCATCGGCGCCGACGCCGACCTGGCGATCCTCGACTTGAGCCGTGAGTGGACCATCCGTGCCGCGGCGCTGTACTCCTCCAGCCACTTCACGCCCTACGAGGGCCTGCGGGCCGGCGCGTACGTCGACGCCACGTTCCTGCGCGGCCAGCTCATCTGGCGCGACGGGCAGGTGCTCGCGCCCCGGCAGGGCCAGGTGGTGCTACGCCACCCGAGCTAAACCGCGGCTCCGGCTCAGCTCGCGGCTACGCCCGGGGCGCACTAGTCGGGATACCACACTGCTGTGAACACCTGCTCTTTCGGGCGCCGTGAGGGGAGTGCGGAAGGGGCTTCGCTCCCTCTGCAGTAACCCCTTGGGGGCGGGGTGGGGCCGCGGCGATGAACGAGCGCTCCTGACGAAGTGGTAGGTAGGCCGCCGACACGCCGGCGCGTGCAGCGAGTATCATCGTGTCAATACACCACGTCCCGATGGAGCGGGTGGTGGGCATGGAGCAGGACGACCATCTCGCCGGAGCCGGCCCACCAGAGCGTCGCCGCTCGCGCGGCGGACTGGTGAGTCTCCTCATCGGCTTGGCCGTCGTCGCGCTGGCCGGGTGGGCCCTCTGGCAGCGCGTCCCCGACGACGCTGGCCCGCCGGCGGACTACGCCGAGGTGCAGGTCGCCGACGTGCGCGCGGGCGACGAGCGAGCCGGCCACGTGCTCGTCCTGCGTGAGGTGGACGGCGACCGGCGGCTCACGATGGTCATCGGCGAGGCCGAGGCCTACGCCATCGCCCTCCAGCTCGCCGGGCAGCGCCCGCCCCGCCCGATGACCCACGACCTGCTGCGCTCGGCCATTCAGGCGCTGGACGCCAAGGTCACCCGCGTGCAGGTCACGCGCCTCGAAGGCGGCACCTACTACGCCGCGCTCGTCCTCCACCGGGGCCACGGCAGCGTCGAGGTCGACGCGCGGCCGAGCGATGCCATCGCCCTCGCGCTGCGCATCGGCGCGCCGATCTACGTGCTGCGCAGCCTGCTTGAAGGCGAGCGCCAGCGCGCGCCGTCCCTCACGTTCTGAGCGCGTATAATGGCGCGCACACGCTAGGCGCTGAGGAGAGAGCCATGGGGCGCGTCACCGGCGCGGAGCTTGCCGTCCGCGCGCTGCGAGCCGAGGGCATCGAGACCGTCTTCACCCTGGTAGGCGACCACATCCTGCCGATCTGCGACGTGGCAGTCGACCACGGCATCCGCTTCGTGGACACGCGGCACGAGTCGGCGGCCGTGCACATGGCCGACGCCTTCGCGCGTATCACCGGCCGGCCGAGCGTCGCCCTGGTCACCGGCGGGCCGGGCCACGCCAACTCGATCGCCGGCCTCGCGGTCACCTACCTTGTCGAGTCGCCGGTCGTGCACATCAGCGGGCGGCCGGAGCTCGACCGCGAGGGCATGAGCGCCTTGCAGGAGCTGGACCAGGTCGGCATGGCCGCGCCGGTGACCAAGGGTGCGTGGATGGTGCGCGACACGCGGCGCATACCCGAGTTCGTGGCCCTCGCGTTCCGCACGGCGCTCGGCGGGCGGCCGGGGCCGGTGCACCTGACCATCCCCATCGACCTTCAGGAGGAGACGGTCGACGAGGCGGAGGTCGTCTGCTTTTGTCCGGCAGCCACCCGCCACGTCGGCCGGCAGCCGGGCGATCCGGCGCTCGTCGAGCAGGCGATCGCGCTCCTCGCGCAGGCGGAGCGGCCGGTGGTCATTGCCGGCGCCGCCGCGCGCTTCAGCGTGGACGGGCCGGCGCTTCAGCGCTTCATTGAAGAGATTCGCGCCCCGCTCTTCACCGTCGAACACGGGCGCGGGCTCGTGTCCGACGACCATCCCCTATGCCTGGGCTACGCCGATGGGGCGCTCAACGAGGCGGCACGGGCGATCGGCCGCGCCGACGTGCTCCTGCTGCTGGGCAAGAAGCTGGACTTCCGCATCGGCTTCGGCCGGCCGCCGGCCGTCGCCGCCAGCGCGCGCGTCATCCAGGTCGAGCCAGCGCCGGCGGAGATCGGCCGCAATCGCGGCGTCGCGGTCGGCATTTTGGGCGACATCGGGGCCGTCGTCGAGCAGCTCCACGCTGCGGCGCGCGGCCGGCGCTGGGCGGAGCGGCCGTGGGTCGCCGAGCTGCGCGCCGCCCGCCGAGCGCAGCTCGCGCGCTACGCGACGCTCGCCGCCGAGCCAGCAGCGCCACTGCACCCGATGCACGTCGCAGAGGCGCTGCGCCCGCGCCTGCCCGAGCGCACGATCATGGTCTTCGACGGCGGCGACTTCGTGCAGTGGGGACGCGCGGTGCTGCCGGCGCGTGAGCCGGGCCGCTGGCTGCGGCTGGGCCCGCTCGCGCATCTCGGTGCCGGGCTGCCTTTCGGACTGGCTGCCAAAGTGGCCTGCCCGGGCGACCCGGTCGTGGTGCTCATGGGCGACGGCGGCCTGGGCTTCCACTTCATGGAGTTCGACACCGCGTTGCGCCACGGACTCAACCCCACGGTGATCGTCGGCAACGACGCCGCCTGGGGCATCGACCGGCAGTTCCAGATCGCCTACTATGGCCGGCCCGTCGGCACGGACCTGCGTCCGGTGCGCTATGACCGCCTCGTCGCCGAGCTGGGCGGCCGCGGCGAGCACGTCGCCGACGTGGGGTCCTTGGGACCGGCGCTCGACCGCGCGCTGGCGAGCGACCGCATCGCCTGCGTCGACGTGGCCATCCAGCGCGTGCGCAGCCCCCTGGCCGACGCCATGATCGCGCGTCGGCTGGCACGGCAGCAGGGACTCTAGCGCGGCCGCCGGCGGCGCGCCCGGGGCCAGCGCGCCGCGGAGCAGCCATGAGATAGGCCGGAGGCTCGCCTGCCTGGCGCCTTGACGTGTGGCACGGCGCCCGCGTATGCTCGCGACGGAAGGGGGCAAGCCCCGGGCCGCGCGACTCGCGGCGCAGTTGGGTACGCCGGGGGCGGGGCTGGTCTGCTGCTTCCCGCGCGGGGGCGCGCGAAGGGCGTGCGGCGCGCAGTTTAGGGTGGGGGCGAGGAGCGCGTGGAGCACTCAGTTCGTAGCGGGTGGCCGCCCTGCCGCCAGTGCAACGCCGGCGAGCTCGTCCCGCTCTCCGACTTCGGGAGCGGCGGCACGGCGATTCACTTCAAGGCCTGGGTGTGCACGAACCCCGCCTGCGGCTTCAATCTCAAGATTCGTGGCGGGGACGTGTACCGCAACGAGCCCGTCGTCGACGCGGCCGGCGAGGGCCGCTTCGCGCGGCGAGGCGGGTCACCCCCAGGCGGCCGCGTCGTCTAGACGCCGGACCTCATCACTCGTCGCCGCCGTCCTCATCTTCCTCATCTTCGACTTCGGCGCGCCGCAGGCCAGCCACGGGCAGCGTCGCGGCCGCCCGCTCACGCCGGCGCCGCAGCTCGCGCGCCGGCAGCGCGTCGATCGCCGCCCGCCATTGGGCGACGGCGCCACCGACCGCCGCAGCGCTGTCGCCGAGCAGGCCCGGCGCCAACGCGACCGCGTCGACACCGCCGCGCGTCAGGGCCTCCAGCTCCGCGCGGGACAGGTCGCGTTCGGCTGGCACCATGAGCGGCCGGCCAGCAAGCGCGAGCATGCGCCGCAGGCGCAGCAGGTCGCGGATGCGCAGGGGCGGGCTACCGGCGTTGATGGGCTCGCCTTCGAGTGCATCCAGTGGCAGCTCGCCCAGCGCGCGCAGCAGGCTGTCCTCCCAGCTCGAGGCCACGCCGGCCACCAGACCAAGCTGCCGCTCGGCAAGGATGGCCGCCTCGGCGTGCAGGTCGAAGACGGCGAAGTCGCAGCCGGCCTCGCGGCACGGCGCGAGCGCGTCCGGCCCGACGGCCCCCTGGAACCGCGCGCCGACGGCCCGCCCCCCGGCCGCGCGCACCGCCTCGCGCAGCGGCGCCCCGGCATTCGCCGGGAACATGATGGCGTCGGCGCCACGCTCGGCCGCCGCGGCCACCAGCTCCGGGGCACAGCGCGGCAGAGAGGCCACAAGCAGCAGCGCGCGGTCGGGAGCGCTCGGTGCGCTGGTGAAGCCCACCTGCGCTCCGCCAAAGCGAATGCGTCGGAACTGCTGCGCTAGCTTGCTCACGCTGGTTCCTCCTCGTCGCCAGTCGGCGGCGACCCTGCCGCGCCCCGCGCGAGGCCGCGGAGAACGTCACGCAGCCGCGCGCGCACCTGCTCGTCGAGACCCTCGTGGGCCTGCCGCGACGGCGGATGGTCGGCCGCCAAGAGCAGGCGAAGACGGGTGACCAATGGTGTCTCTGCCGGCAGGTGCGCCCCTCCCGCGTCTCGCCTGATTATAGCATCGAGTTATAGCATCGAGTTATAGCATCGAGGCGCGGTGGCCTGAACGGATCGGCCAGTCGATTCCGCACCACCCGCGGGGTTGTCTTGTCACGTGCGCGCCGACTCGGTACTATCCCCACGAGGAGGAATCCCATGGCCACGGATGCCGCGTTGCTCATCGTGGACGTGCAGAACGACTTCTGCCCGGGCGGCGCGCTGGCCGTGCCGGAGGGCGATCGCGTCGTTCCGGCGCTCAACGCGTACGTCGCGCGCTTCCAGGCCGCCGGCCTGCCGATCTTCGCCTCGCGCGACTGGCACCCGCCGGTGACCAAGCACTTCAAGGAGCACGGTGGCCTCTGGCCGCCGCACTGCGTGCAAGGGACTCGCGGCGCCGAGTTCCACCCCGACCTGCGCCTGCCTGAGGGCGTCATCATTATCACCAAGGGTGATGCTCCAGACGCCGACGCCTACTCGCCGTTCGAGGGGCACACCCCTGACGGGCGCGCCTTCCCAGACGTCATCCGCGAGCGCGGCGTGGGGCATCTGTACGTCGGCGGTCTGGCCACCGACTACTGCGTCCGCGCCTCGGTGCTCGACGCGCGCAAGGCTGGCCTGCGCGTGACACTGCTGGAGGATGCCGCGCGCGGCGTGGACGTGCAGCCGGGCGACTCCGAGCGGGCCGTCCAGGAGATGGTGGCCGCCGGTGCCGAGCGCGCGCGGCTCGACAGCGCCGCCATTGGCCCAGCGCCGGGGCGCGCGTAGGCGGCGCGTCGCGCCGCGCCGCGTGGCCTCCTCGATGAGCCCCAGCGCCGGCGCGCCCGTAGGCGGCGCCGACCGTCGCCACGCCGCGTTCACGGCTACGCCCAAGCCGCTATAATGGCCGGCCGGCGGCGCGAGCGCTGCGCCGCCGATTCCGCCGGCGAGGTAGGCCGTGGCCACGAGACAGTACGCCCTGACCGACGAGCAAGAGCTGCTGCGCGCGACCTGTCGCCGCATGGCCGTGGAGCGCGCCGCGCCGCGGGCCGCCGAGATCGACGCCACCGCCGCGTATCCCGAGGACCTGTTCCAGATGCTGCGCGAGGCCGGCCTGCTCGGGCTGCCGATTCCCGAGGCCTACGGCGGCGCCGGCGCCGGGTGGCTCAGCGGCTGCATCGCCGTCGAGGAGTTCGCGCGCGTCTGCTATAACACCGCCTACCTGCTGGTCATCACCTGGGGGCCGCTCGGGGCGATCCTCGCCGCGGGCAGCGAGGAGCAGAAGCAGCGCTACCTCGGCCCGCTCGCGCGCGGCGACCTGCGCGGCTGCATCGCCGTGACCGAGCCTAGCGGCGGCTCGGACGTGGCCGGGATGCAGACGCGCGCCGAGCGGGACGGCGACGACTACGTGATCACCGGACGCAAGTGCTTCATCACCCACGCACCCCAGGCCGACTTCGTGCTTGTCTTCGCCAAGACTGATCCCACCCGGGGCGCGCGCGGCGTCTCCGGCTTCATCGTCGAGAAGCCGGCGGCCGGGCTGGCGGTGGGGCGGCCAGAGCGCAAGATGGGCGGGCGCGGGCTGCCGTCGTGCGAGGTGAGCTTCGACGGCGTGCGCGTGCCGCGCCGCGCCCTCGTCGGGCGGGAGCACGAAGGGTTCATGGCCGGCATGGTCGGCTTCAACCGCCTGCGGCCGGTCATCGGCGCGCGTGGCGTCGGCCTGGCGCAGGGCGCGCTCGACTACGCCGTCGCGTATGCGAAGGAGCGCACGGCCTTTGGGCAGCCGATCGCCCAGTTTCAGGGCCTGCGCTGGATGGTCGCCGACATGGCCATGCAGATCGAGGCGGCGCGCCATCTGGTGTACCGGGCGGCGGCGCTGGCGGACGCCGGGGCCGCCGGCCGCGACCTGGCGCCCCTCGCCTCGATGGCCAAGTGCTTCGCCACCGACGTGGCCATGAAGGTCGCTGTGGACGCCTGCCAGATCCTCGGCGGCTACGGCGTGCTTCAGGACTTCCCGCTGGAGCGCTTCCTCCGCGACGCCAAGCTCCTCCAGATCGTTGAGGGCACGAATCAGATCCAGCGCAATATCATCGCCGACGCGGTCATCGGGCGCACCGGCCGGCCGGCCGCCGGATGAAGGGCCGTCTCGCGCGGCCCAGGCTGCGCCCACGACCGGCGCGCGGGGCAAGGGGGACCTCACCCCCCGGCCCCCTCTCCGACTCGGAGAGGGGGAGCAGAGCGGGCGGGGTGTCCAGAGGTCGCCTTCGGCGACCTCTGGGAACCCTTTCCGGGGTGGGGTGGGACACGCACCCGCAAGGCCATTTTCACAGGAGTGCAGAGGGGCAAAGCCTCTCTGCGAGCTCCCGCGCCCTACTCGATGCTCAGCGCCTCGCTGATGCGCTTGCGGTCGAAGCCGATGATGACCTGCCCGTCGACGACGGTGGTCGGAGTGCCACGCGAGCCCATGCGGATGAGCTCGTTGACCCAGTCGCGGTTCTTGCTAATATCCTTCTCGACGAACGCGACGCCCTTCTGAGAGAGGAACTCTCTCTCTGCCTTGCAAGGCGCTCAACCGGGCTGCGTGTACAGCACGACGTCTTTTGGCACTTCCCTCCCCCGACGTTTGGGTACAATACTATTCTAGCAACAGTGAGCGAATTTGTCTTGTAAGCGAGATCACAGAGTCGCGTGCCGTCCGTCGATTGATTACGGGCGCCGCGCATGCTAGTCTCTGGGATAGCGCGACGTGCGATTGCGGCGTGGAAGGGGGAAGCAGGACAGCGTGGCGAGCGAGCCGGCCGAGCGCGTGGCGCTGGTGACCGGGGCGGCCCGCGGCATTGGGCGGGCCATCGCCCTGCGGCTCGGCGCCGCTGGGTTGAGGGTGGTGGTGAACTACCAGCGCCAGGCCGAGGCCGCCGCGGCTGTCTGCGCGCGCATCGAGGAGACGGGCGGTCGGGCCACCGCGGTGCAGGGGGACGTAAGCGATCGCGCGGCGGTCGACGAGATCATGCGGCAGGCGGTCGCCTGGGGAGGCACGCTCGACATCCTGGTCAACAATGCCGGTATCACGCGCGACACGCTGCTGCTGCGGCTCGGCGAGGACGACTGGGACGCCGTGCTCGACACGAACCTGCGGGGTGCCTACCTCGTGACGCGCGCGGCCCTGCGGCACATGTGGCGGCAGCGCTACGGGCGCATCGTGAGCGTCGCGTCGGTCGCCGGGCTGGTCGGCAACGCCGGGCAGGCCAACTACTCGGCGGCCAAGGCCGGGCTCATCGGCTTCACGAAGGCCGTGGCGCGCGAGGCCGCGCCGCGCGGTGTGACGGTGAACGCCGTCGCGCCGGGCTTCATCGTCACCGAGCTGACCGATGGGCTGCCAGAGGAGGTCAAGCAGCGCATCCTGGCGAGCATCCCTCTCGGCCGCTTCGGCACGCCGGACGAGGTGGCCGAGCTGGTGGCGTTCCTCGTCAGTGACCGCGCCGCGTACATCACCGGCGCGACGTTCCAGATCGACGGCGGCCTGGCGATGTGAGTGGGTGGGGGCGTGCGGAGGCGCAAAATGGACCTTCTTGATATCGCGCGGAGCAGCGTCGCGTTCATCTTTCCGGGCCAGGGGACGCAGTATGTCGGCATGGGCCGCGAGTTGTACGACTCCTCGCCGGCCGCGCGGGCCATTTTCGCGGAGGCCGACGAGACGCTTGGCTTCTCGCTGTCGCGCCTGTGCTTCGAGGGGCCGGAGGACGAGCTGCGCGACACGGTCAATGCCCAGCCGGCGATCCTGACCGTGAGCATCGCGTGCCTGGCGGCGCTCCGCGAGCGCTGGGAGGCGCTGGGCCGGCTGGTCACGCCGCTCTTCGTCGCCGGCCACAGCCTGGGCGAGTACACCGCGCTAGTCGCCGCGGGCGTGCTGGACTTCGCCGACGCGCTGCGGCTGGTGCGTGAGCGTGGCCGGCTGATGAAAGAGGCCGGCGAGCACCAGCCGGGCGGTATGGCGGCGATCATCGGGCTCAGCGAGGAGCGGGTGGTCGAGGTGTGCCGCCAGGCCGAGGCCGAGGGCACCATCGCCATGGCCAACGCGAACTCGCCCGCGCAAGTCGTCCTCTCCGGCGAGGTTCGTGCCCTCGAGCGCGCCATGGACCTAGCGCGCGAATTCGGCGCGCGGAAGGTCGAGCGGCTGTCGATCACCATTGCCTCGCACTCGCCGCTGATGCAGCGGGCCGCGCAGCAGTTCGCCGAACTGCTGAATCACGTGCGCCTGCGCGACCCGCAGGTGCCAGTGGTCGCCAACATCACCGGCCGGGCGCTCACGACGGCCGAGGAGATCAAGGCCGAGCTGGCCGAGCACCTCATCGGGCCGGTGCGCTGGTCGCAGTCAGTCGGCGAGATGATCAACAACGGCGTCGAGACCTTCGTCGAGATCGGCCCAGGGGCTGTGCTCTCCGGGCTAGTGAGGCGCATCACGCGGGACGTGCAGGCGATCCCGAGCCTGCACCTGCCGATTCTCGCCAACCCGCAGAGCCAACCGACGGGAGCAAACTAGTATCCCATTGAGGTCGTAGTGACTCGCCGCGTCGTCATCACCGGCGTCGGCGCCGTCACGCCGGTGGGCAACGACGTGCCCAGCGCGTGGCAGGCGCTGCTGGCCGGGCGCTCGGGCGTGGACCGCATCACGCTCTTCGATGCCAGCCCCTTTGCCGTGCAGATCGCCGGCGAGGTGAAGGGCTTCGCGCTCGGCGACTGGGTCGAGCCGAAAGAGCGCCGCCGGCTCGACCGCAACGTGCAGTTCGCCCTGGCGGCGACGGCCGAGGCGCTGCGTGATGCGGGCCTCGACGCGGCGCGCGAGCCCACCGAGCGCATCGGAGTGATCCTCGGCTCGTGCGTCGGCGGCATCGCCACGCTGCTCGAGCAGCAGCGCATTCTCGACGAGCGCGGGCCGAACCGCGTAAGCCCTTTCTTTCTGCCGAACATGATCCCCGACGCCGCCTCGGGCCAGGTGGCCATCCACTTCGGCCTGCGCGGCCCGAACATGGCCGTCGTTTCGGCCTGCGCGACCGGCGGCCACGCCATCGGCGAGGCCGCCGAGACGATTCGGCGCGGCGACGCCGATGTGGCCATCGCCGGCGGCACCGAGGCGGCCCTCGTGCCGCTCGTCCTAGCCGGCTTCATCATCATGCGCGCCCTCTCCGACCGCAACGACGAGCCGGCCGCGGCCTCGCGACCCTTCGACCGCACGCGCGACGGCTTCGTAATGTCCGAAGGAGCGGCCATCATGGTGCTCGAAGACCTGGAGCGCGCCCTGGCGCGCGGCGCGCGTATCTACGCCGAGGTCGTCGGCTACGGCTCGACCAACGACGCCTTCCATATGGCGGCACCCTCCGAGGGCGGCGACGGCGCGGCGCGGACGATTGCCATGGCGCTCCAGAAGGCGAAGCTGCCGCCCGAGATCGTGCACTATTGCAACGCGCATGGCACCTCTACGCCCCTCAACGACCGCTTCGAGACCCTGGCCATCAAGCGCGTTTTCGGCGACCACGCCTATCGGCTGGCAGTCAGCTCGACCAAGTCGATGACCGGGCACATGATGGGCGCGGCCGGCGCGTTCGAGGCACTTGTCTGCGCGCTCGTGCTGCGCGACCAGATCCTGCCGCCGACGATCAACTACCGCGAGCCCGACCCGGAGTGCGACCTGGACTACGTGCCGAATGTGGCGCGGCGCGCGACGGTGGAGGCCGCGCTCTCCAACGCCTTTGGCCTAGGCGGCCACAACTCGTGCGTCCTGCTGCGTCGCTACCAGGATGCCCGGCGTGGCTAGCTGAGGCCGCCATTGCCGCCGTACGAACCCGCCGACTCCGTCGTCTCGCCGCGCTTCACGGGCATCCGGACATTTATGCGCCTGCCGCACGTCCGCGTGCTCATCGAGGCCGACGTCGCCGTCGTCGGCGTGCCCTTCGACAGCGGGGCCTCCTTTCGACCCGGCGCGCGCTTCGGGCCGGAGGCCATCCGCTCGCTCTCCGTACTCCTACGACGCTACCATCCCGACCTGAAGCTGGACCTCTTTCGCGACGTCTCCGTAATCGACTACGGCGACTGCGCCGTCGTCCCCGGCTCCGTCGAGCAGACGCTCATGCGCGTCGCCACGCAGCTCCGCCTCGTCGTCGACGCCGGCGTGACGCCGCTGGTCCTCGGCGGCGACCACTCGATCACCCTGGCGGTGCTGCGAGCCCTTGCCGCGCGCCACGGCCCGCTGGCGCTCGTGCACTGCGACGCGCACAGCGACACGTGGGAGGACTTCTACGGCCAGCGCTACGACCACGGGACGACCATCCGCCGCGCCGTCGAGGAGGGCCTGCTGCGGCCCGAGCGCAGCGTGCAGATTGGCTTGCGCGGCCCGCTCTTCGGCCCGGAGGACTGGGAGCAGTCGCGGCGGCTCGGCATGGCAGTGTGGCCGGCCGCGGAGATGCATTCCGTTGGGATCACGACCATCGGCGAACGGGCGCGCGAGCGCGTCGGCGACGCGCCGAGCTATGTCAGCTTCGATATCGACGTGCTCGACCCGGCCTTCGCGCCGGGCACCGGCACGCCGGAGGTCGGCGGGCTGGCCACACGCGAGGCCATCGAGCTTCTGGTAGCACTCCGCGGCGTTGACCTGGTAGGCGCCGACGTCGTCGAGGTCTCGCCGCCCTATGACGGTGCCGGCATCACGGCGCTGGCGGCGGCGAACGTTCTGCACACGCTGCTGGGTCTCATCGCCTATCGACGGACGCCTACCGGCGGGACGCGATGACGCCGTGGGATGCCATTCTCCTCGGCGCCGTTCAGGGGCTGACCGAGTTCCTGCCCGTCAGCAGCTCGGGCCACCTTATCGTCGTGCCGTGGCTGCTCGGCCGACCGGCCGGCGGGCTGACGTTCGACGTGGCCTTGCACATCGGGACGCTGCTGATCCTCATCGTCTACTTCTGGCGCGATTGGCTGCACCTGGCCGGCGGCCTGCTCAACGTGGCCCGCGGGCGGCGCGATCAGCGTGCGCAGGTGCTCGTGCTGCTCATCGTCGGGACCCTCCCGGCCGTCGTGGTCGGCCTCACGGGGGAGCGGGTCATCGAGGAGCACCTGCGCTCGCCGTACCTCGTCGCGGCGCTGCTCGCCGCGGTGGCCGTGCTCTTCCTCGTGGCTGAGCGCTCGGCGACGCAGCGGCGCCTGCTGAAAGACGTTCGATGGGTCGATGCGCTAGTCATCGGCTGCGCGCAGGCCACGGCGCTGGTGCCCGGCGTGTCGCGCTCGGGCATCACCATCGTCGCCGGACTGATGTTGGGCCTGCGCCGTGACGAAGCGGCACGATTCTCGTTTCTCCTAGCGACGCCGGCAATCGCTGGAGCTGGCGTCCTGCGGCTGCGGACGCTTCTTCAGAGCGGCCTGCCGCCGGAAGAGCGAGCCGCGTTCGCGCTCGGGCTGGTGAGCGCGGCGGTCGTCGGCTTCGCCGCCGTCGCCTGGCTGCTGGGCTACCTGCGGCGGCGTAATCTGGCGGCCTTCGCGTACTACCGTCTCGGGCTCGCGGTGCTCATCGTCGTGCTGGCGATGACGCGCGGGGCATAGCGGGCAGTGAGAAGGCGAACACACGGGCACTTGACGGTAGGGCAGCGCATGGGGTATAGTGTATAGGGCCGGAGACTGATGTGGGTGTCCGGCGGACCGATGGCGGGACATTTTTGGCTCGGTGACGGGGCCCAGCCGGCGCTGGGTTTTTTTGTGTGCTGAGTATTACGCCCCGACAGGGGCGAAGGAGGTCGCGGGAACGATGTCTGACCGGAAGGGTGAGTTGACGGTGCGTGAGGCCGGCCGCCTCGGTGGCGAGACGACCAAGCGCCGGCATGGGGTCGAGCACTACTCGCGGATCGGCAAGAAGGGCGGTAGGGCACTCGCTGAGGAGCGGGGGCCCGAGTTCTACGCGGCGATCGGCAAGAAGGGCGGCGACTCCGTGAAGGCGCGCCGCGGCTCGGAGTTCTTCGCGCAGATCGGCCGCAAGGGCGGCTCGGTGGTCAAGGCCCGGCACGGCGCGGAGTTCTACCGCCAGGTTGGCCAGAAGGGCGGCCGGACGGCGAAGAAGGGTAAGGAGACGGTAAGCGAGCACGTCGCGTAGGCGCGAGTCGCGCCGGCCGTTGCCGGTACGGCTCCGCGAGAAATGGGCACCACTCGTGGTGCCCATTTTCATTGGCCGTCGGTGCCGGCCGGCCTTGCTCGCGCCGCGCGGCTGACCAGCGCCTCTCTATACCCCACTCCATAGCCGTCTTGCCCAGGGCACTATGGTGGAGGCTCGCCCTTGCGGGCGCGTTGCCCCTCCCCACTCCAAACGGATCCGCAGAGGGGGCTTCGCCCCCTCTGGACTCCCCGATTCATACCCCGCTGTCGTCCCACGGCGATGAGCGACTCATCCCCGTCTTCGGGAACCTTCGACCGCCGGCGCACGTCCTAAGGCTGACGCCACGAGCGGAGGAGGAAGTTTCCGATGCGCAGATTACTTCGCGACAAGCGGCGGGTCATGGCCGGACTGCTGGCGCTGGCGGCGCTGGCCTTGGCCGCCGGTGCCCTGGCGCGCAGCGCGGCTGAGCTGGCTGAGCCAGGCGGCCTCAGCGCGCTGCCCGCTGTGGTCCAGCCGCCGGCGCCGGGCGCGCTGCCCGGGGCGCCCCTGCCGCCCATCAGCGCGCTGCCAGGTCGCGGAGCGCAGCCGGCCGAACCAGCCCGGCCAGCGCCCGGACCACAGCCGTCCAAGGGCGCGGCGCAACCGCAGGTGGGCCTTGCCGCGCCGAGCGGTGAGGCAGCCCCTACGCAGCGGGCCGCCGCCGCCCGGCCGGCCACTGGCGCGTCGGCCGACCTGGCAGCGAGCGCGGCCCCCTGGGACCGCATGGTCATCCGCCAGGCGTCCGTAGCGCTGCACGTCGAAAACGTCGAGACAGCCCTTCAGCGCGTGCGTGAGATCGCGCGCGCCGGCGGCGGCTTCGTCAGCTCGTCCAGCACGCACATCGAGAAGGTGAACGACCAGGAGCGCATGGTCGCTAATATGGTCATCCAAGTGCGCTCCGACGCCTTCGACGTCGCCGTGCAGACGCTGCGGCAGATGGCCCTGAAGGTCGAGAGCGAGAACGGCACGAGCCAGGACGTGACCGAGGAGTACGTTGATCTGGAGTCCAGCCTGCGCAACCTCCAGGCCGCCGAGGCCGCCGTTCTACGCCTGATGGACAGGGCGACGCGCGTCGAGGATGTCCTGGCGCTTCAGCGTGAGCTAACGAGCATCCGTGCGCAGATCGAGCGTCTCCAGGGTCGCAAGCGCTTTTTGGAGCGGCGCACGGAGATGGCGACCATCGCCGTCAGCCTGCGCCTGCCGCCGCTCGAGGTGAGCAAGTCGCCGGTCAAGGGCAGGGGCTGGGAGCCCCTCGCCGCGGCGCAGCGTGGCTGGGAGGCGTCGCTGGCCATCCTGCGGCAGGTGGCCGACGGAGTGATCGTGGCGCTGGCCTTCTCGTGGTGGCTCGTGCCGCTGGTGCTGCTGGCCGCGCACGTTTGGCAGAGCCGGCGCGGGAGGTCGCGCGCGGCTCCCGCCGCTCCGCCGGAGGCCTGAGGCCAATGCGGGCTTGGCCCCGCCTCACCCGCGGGAATGATCGCAGAGGGGGCAAAGCCCCTTCTGCACTCCCTCCGACCCCGCCCCGAAGAGCAGGTCTTCTCGGCAACAGGGTATGCACCCCCCATCTCCACCCTCACAGGGACAGGTAAATGCGCAATCTGCGGTCCTGCATTCAGGATGAACGTCAGCCGGGACCGTACCGCGTGGGTAGGCATCGTCGACGTAGGGACAGGCACTTGTCGCCGCCCGCTGGGGCAGGAGTTCGGGCACAAGCCCCGCCGCTACGGAACGAGTGCGACGCGCTCAGGGAAATACGTACCCCTGCGAGCCATCTCCACCCGAACGCGTACGTCCTCGCGACGAGGCCGCACGCACTCCCCCGCCGACGTGAGTCAGTCGAGCGCGTTCCACGCGCGATAGGTGCTCGCGAAGCGCGCGCCCAGCTCCTCGTAGCGCCGAGCCAGCTCATCCAGGCGCGCTTGACGCTCCGGCGTGCGCTCGAGGCCGCGCAGTAGCAGCATCTGCTGACGGATGCGGCCGATGGCCTGGTCCAGCAGGTGCAGCTCCTCCTCCAGCTCGCGTCGGCGCTGCTCGCTCGCGCATCCCTCGACGCGCGACTCCGCCGCAGCCGCGTCGCCGCAGAGCGCGGGTCGGCGCGGCTTCTCGTCAGGCATCGTCGTCTCCGGTTCGCGGACACCCTGTGCGTATAAGCCGCCGGGCCTCGGCACGGGACGGCGTAGGTGCGCACCGCCGGCCGGAGCGCGACACCCTAGCCGTCGGCCGGCGTGAAGACCTCGATGCGCACGTCGTCGGGCGCGCGGACGAAGGCCACCCGGCTGCCGATGGAGTTCACCAGCGGGCCTTCGAGGACCTCGGCCCCGAGCGCCCGGAGCTGCGCCAGGAGTGCGTCGAGGTCGTCGGTTCGCACGGCAAAATGCTCCAATCCGAAGTGCGTCGACGCGTCGCCCGGCCCCATGCTCCGATCCCACGAGCGCGGCTCCGAGACGCGCAGCAGCGTGCCGTGCAGATCGAGGCCCAGGTGCACGCCGCCGTCGACCACCTGGTCCTCTACGATGCGCGCGCCGAAGGCATCGATGTACCACTGCGCCGTCTTGCGCGCGTCCGGGCAGCGCACGTGGACGTGATGGAAGCGTACGTTCATCGTTCCTATCCTTTCGTCACGCCGATGGGCCGCAACCACGCCAGCGAGAGGGCCATGCTCACCCGAGTCGTGACGTCGACGATGTCGGCGACGTCCTTGTAGGCGATGGAGGGCTCCTCGGCCAGCAGCCAGCGGTCGTGCGCGTGGACGCCGATGCCGCGCTGCGCCACCTCGCGCGCCGGCCGGCCGAAGACTTCGGCGAACGCCGCGCGCGCGGAGTGACTCATCGCCAGGGCGAGCCGCCAGGCGAAGTTGGCTGCTGGTATAGCGCCATGATAGCGCTGATCTTCCAGCAAGCTGAGCGCCGCGCAGGCGCACGAGGATCGCCACGGGCGTGTCGGCCAGTGCCAGGCCCAGCTTGACGGGGTCGTCACCGTCGTCGAAGGCGAAGGGCGGGGTGGCGTCCTGCGGCGGCCGGCGGTGCAGCAGGGCGCGGACCTGGGCGGCGACCTCGGTGCAGACGCCGCCGGTCGTATGCACGCGCCGCCCATCCACGGGTGCAGTCCAGTTCTCGCGCTCGAAGGTGAGCCGGGCGATGAGTAGATAGGCCCAGCCCGCCACGATCGGCTGGCCGGCCGAATCGCGCGACGGATGGTAGGAGTGGCCGCGCTCGCGGCTGGTCTCGGCGTCGCAGCGGTGCCAGACACCGACATCCGCCGCGTACACCGGCTGGCCGTCGGGTCGTGGGTCACGCGCCAGCAGGTCGCGCAGGCCTTCGGCGTCGACGCCGCCGCACCGCAGGGCGGCGTACCGGCTACCCCACTCGCGCCGATGCGCGACCTCCAGGCTCAGGTGAACCAGCGACGGGAGCGTGCCCGCCATCAGGAGCGCGTCGACTACCTCGAACAGGGTGTCCCGCCGCCGACCCAGGCAGCCGTACGGGTCGCGGCGGAAGGCGCGCAAGCCGTCGAGAGGCGCACGGTGTATCATTGCTTGACATCTTGGCACAATGGCCACGGCACCGCCAGCCCCGGCTCGCCCCCTTGACGGCTCTAGGTAATCTCAAGAGCGTGTGAAGGGAGAGGGGGTTCCGCTCTCGCGCTGCAGCGGCGACAATATCCACAGGCGATGGAATGCTGAGGCTGCTGTGCCTAACGAAGCGATGCTCCCCAAGATGCCCGATAAGATGCCCGATGGCATGCCCGATAAGATGCCCGATAAGATGCCCGATAGCATGCCCGATAGCATGCCCGATAGGATGACCGACAGGATGCCCGATCCGCTTGCGCCTGCACCCGTGCCCGCGACACGGCGAGGCGGGTGGAATCCAAGAAGGGAGGAATCCAAAAGGGGCTTTGCCCCCCTTGGGCGTTCCGCTTGGGGTAGGGGTGCGGCGGCCTAAGCTCCGCACAAGGCGATTGTGAGGGGAGGGGGGAAAAGACCATGAAGGACCTCGCCGAGCGCGCACTCAACGTCGCCGCGCTGCGGGGCGCCGGCTATGCCGACGTCCGCGTCGTCGAGCGCCGACAGGAGCAGCTTCAGGTCAGGAACGGCCGGCTCGAGGCGCTGGCGCAGCGCGAGGACGCCGGCTTCGGGGTGCGCGTGCTGGCCGATGGGGCATGGGGCTTCGCCGCCAGCGCGCGGCTGACAGCCGCCGATGTCGAGCGCGTCGCCGCGCTCGCCGTGCAGATCGCCCGCGCCAGCGCCCGTGTGCGTACCGAGGGCGTCCAGCTTGGCGCGCCGTTCGTCGCGCGTGGGCAATACCGCACGCCGATGGCTCAGGACCCGTTCGCGCGCCCGCTCGACGAGAAGGTGGCGCTCCTCCTCGCCGCCGACGCAGCGATGCGCCAGGTGCCCGGCGTGACGGTGACACGCGCCAGCGCCGAGTTCATCCGTGAGCGCAAGCTCTTTGCCTCCAGTGAAGGCAGCCTGGTCGAGCAGGAGATTATCGAGAGCGGCGCCGGCCTGGAGGCCATCGCCGTACAGGGCGACGAGATCCAGCAGCGCTCGTATCCGAACAGCTTCGGTCGCCAGCAGGGCACGGCCGGCTACGAGTACGTCGAGGCGATGGACCTCGTGGGCAACGCGCCGCGAGTGGCCGAGCAGGCCGTCCAGCTCCTCTCCGCCAAGCCCTGCCCGCCGGACCAGCTCGCGACGGTGATCCTCGACGCGACGCAGGTGGCGCTCCAGGTGCACGAGTCCTGTGGCCACGCCGTCGAGCTGGACCGCGTCTTCGGCGAGGAAGCGAGCTACGCCGGGACGAGCTTCCTGACCGTCGACACGCTGGGCGCGCTGCGCTACGGCTCGCAGCACGTGACCATCACGGCCGACGCCACCTTGCCGACCGGCCTCGGCACGTTCGGCTACGACGACGAGGGCGTGCCCGCGCAGCGCGTGGCGCTCGTGGAGCAGGGGCGTTTCGTCGGCTACCTTACGTCGCGTGAAACCGCTGCGCGCCTCGGCCAGCGCAGCAACGGCTGCATGCGCGCCGATAGCTGGGCGCATCTTCCGCTGATTCGTATGACTAACATCAACCTCGAGCTGGGCGACTGGCGCCTTGCCGACCTCATCGCCGACACCGACGACGGCTTGTACATGGAGACGAACCGGAGCTGGAGCATCGACGACCGGCGGCTGAGCTTCCAGTTCGGCACGGAGATCGCCTGGGAGATTCGCGGCGGCAAGCTCGGCGCGATGGTCAAGAACGCGACCTACGCCGGCGTGACGCCGCGCTTCTGGGCTAGCTGCGACGCGGTCTGCGGCCGCGACGACTGGCACGTGTGGGGCGTGACGAACTGCGGCAAGGGCCAGCCGCCGCAGGTGGCCCACGTCGGCCACGGCGCCGCGCCGGCCCGCTTTCGCAATGTGCGCGTGGGGCTGCTGCGCTAAAGACGGCGCTTTAGCGGGCGCCCCGTGATGCGCTCCGGCGGCGCACCGGCGAGGTTGCGAAGGGCGCGCAGACGGGACTACCACCCCCTCTGCGTTCGTAGCCTCTGGGTGGGGAAGGGCGGGGTTCACGCCCCGGCGGGCATGACCACCGGCACGCCGAGCAGCCGCAGGCCTAGCCAGACGGCCAGCGTCGCCGCGGTGAGGGCGAAGCCGAGGGCAAAGAGCGTCAGCAGAAGGGTCACCGCCCAGTCGAGCGGCGCGCGCTGGGCCGGGCCGAAGCGCAGCGCGAGCAGCGCCGCGTAACAGGCCAGGCGGTCGAGCGGCGAGCCGCGCCCGCCCGCCGGGTACTTGGCCCGCCCTAGCTCGTCGTCCGCGGCGCCGTCCGGCGCGGCCTGGGCGCGTAGCGCATCCAGCAGAGCCCCGGCGCAGGCGTCCTCGGCTGTGGTGCCCTGCGCCAGCGCCACCCCGCTCGCGTTGCCGTAGCAGCGCCAGACGCCCTCGCTCCAGTCCAGCGCGACGAACTCCCCGCGCTCGCGCAGCGCCTGAAGGAGCTGGTCGAGCCGCGGCCGCCACACCGCCTCGTCCAGTGACCGCAGACAGTGGTCGCCCGCGTCGGTCTCCAAGACAGGCAGGCCGCAGACGACCATTGCATCGCACACCACGACCGTCGCGCGCGGCCCGTCGAGGTACGCCCAGTCGCCCCGCGCGGGCTGCCAGGGCAGCCCGGCATCGCGCAGCTCGCGCGCTAGCTCGACGCTCAGCACCCTGCTCCCCACCTCCGCGCCGCGCGCCGCCTCTGCGCTGCGCAGCGCTCGCCGGCCGCCGTGCCGCGAGGTTGCCGGCGCCACGGCGCCCCGGGATGCCCATCTGAAAACGTCTATGCCCGCTTGCGCGCGCCACGGACGGTGAACATGCTCTCGCCGGCGCGCGACGCGCGCCCACCCCAACAATGGGTACCGAAGGGGGCTTCGCCCCCTTCGGATTCCCCTGTCCATCCCCGATGGGCGACGCCCAGCCGCGGGGCAAACTCGGCTGAAAACCAGACCGCCTGCGGGCTGCCCCCCGCCGCCCACGAGAGGACTCGAAAGGGGTTCGCCCCCTTTGGATCGCCTTTTCATCCCAAGGTGGTCGCCCCTTGGGGCGACGACCAACTCATGCGCATTCTACACGCCGCGGCGACC
>JACQUS010000495.1 GCA_016210125.1 Chloroflexota bacterium
GCGCCGCACGGTGGAGACCGCCCTCCAGGCCGGCGCCGACCGCTTCTACCTCTACGACACGCGCGGCTGGCACACGCCGCAGGCCATGGCCTACCTGACGCGCTTCATCCGCGAGATCGTCGGCCAGCGCGTGGAGACCGTCGGCCAGCGCGTGGAGATCGCCATCCACTGCCACGACGACTTCGGCCTGGCAGTCGCCAACACGGTCGAGGCCGTGCGCGCCGGGGGCGACGTCATCGACGTGACGCTCATCCGCACTGGGCACCGCTGCGGCAACGCCTCCTTCGAGCAGGCGGTCGTCGCCCTGGAGGTGCTGCACGACATCCGCACGGGCATCAAGCTGGAGAAGCTGCACAGCCTGTGCGCGTTCGTCGCCGAGACCTACGGCCTGCGCATCCCGCCGAACGCGCCCATCGTCGGCGACAGCATGTTCGTCTACGGCGGGGTGCATATCAACGCGCTGCTGACCGGCGCCTGGTTCCTCTGGGAGAACATCCGTGCCGAGGTCGTCGGCCACCGCCGGCGCATCGAGTTCGGGCCGACGGCGCTGCGTCGCGGAGCGGAGAGCCCCATCGCCCTGAAGGCGCGGCAGATGGGCGTGCCGCTCGACGAGGCGCAGCTCGAGGAGGTCTACCAGCGCCTCGGGGCGATCGTCGAGGCGCGGCGCAAGGCCGAGGAGATCGAGGTCGAGTCGCTCATCCGCGAGGCGGCTAGTCGCCAGGCCGGCTGAGCACGGCGCGGGGGCGCGGAGACGCGGCGAGGCGGGGGACGTGGCGAGTGGCCCCGGCCGGGGGAATCCAAAGGGGGCGTAGCCCCCTTTGGGGCCCGTCCCGGGGAGGGGCTCACTGAGGTAGGTACATGCACGATTCGCGGTCCTGGATAGGGATGAACCGCCAACGGGACCGTACCGCGTGGAGCGGCATCGTTGACGTAGGGGCGGCGTTGTCGCCGCCCGCTGGGGTAGGGGTTTGGGCGGTCGCCTAGGCGACCGCCCCTATGGAACGAGCGCAACACGCTCCGGGCAATACCTCCCCCTGTGAGCGGGGAGGGATGGGGCCGCCCGCCGGGGACTTTGCGGGAAAGCGGGCGCGGCCCCGTGGCGCAGCGGCCGGCCATGCAAAGGGATATCCAAGATGGCCGGGCCGATGATCTCCTCAAAAGGCGTCGCGTGCAGGAGGTCGGGGCATGCAGCCAGCGATCCACGAGCCGCTGGAGGTCGAGGTCTTCTCCCACGCGCTGCGCGCCGTGGCCGAGGAGATGGGCGCGACGATGATCCGCACGGCGCGCTCGATCAACATCCGCGAGCGCGTGGACACCTCGTGCGCCATCTTCGACCGCGAGGGGCGGCTGCTGGCCCAGGCCGAGCACCACCCCAACCAGCTCGGCGCGCTGCTGAGCATGATCCCCTGCACCCTGCGCCGCTACCCGGCCGACGAGGTCCGCGAGGGCGACGTGTTCATTGGCACCGCTCCCGACGAGGGCGGCGGGACGCACCTGCCGGATGTCACCGTGGCCGCGCCGGTGTTCTGCGACGGCCGGCTGGTGGGCTTCGTCGTCTGCATGGGCCACTGGCCGGACGTCGGCGGCAAGGCCCCCGGCGCCAGCATCGAGGGCTCGACGGAGATCTACCAGGAGGGCCTGCGCATCTCGCCTATCCGCATCGTCGACCGCGGCGTGGTCAACGCCAACCTGCTCGACCTGCTGCTGGCCAACACGCGCACCGCCGCGACCAACCGCCTCGACTTCCAGGCCCAGCTCGCTGCCTGCGCCATCGGCGGCCGCGGCGTCCACGAGGTCATTCAGCGCTACGGGCTGCCGCGCTACGAGCGCCTCTGCGCCGACGTGCTGGCGCGCACCGAGCTGACGCTGCGCCACGCGCTGGCGGCGCTGCCGCCGGCCGAGGTGGCCTTCGAGGACACCATGGACGACGACGGCTTCGACGACGCGCCGGTGCGCCTGCGCGTGACGGTGCGCATCCGCCACGAGCCGGCGCCGCACGTCGTGTTCGACTTCAGCGGCTCGGGGCCGCAGCGCGTCGGGGCGGTGAACAGCATCAAGGCCGGCCTCTACCCCTCGCTGGTCTTCGTCCTGAAGGCCTTGCTGGCGCCGGACCTGCTGGTCTCGGCCGGGGCCTTCCGCGTCTTCGAGGTCGTCGCTCCGGAGGGCAGCGTGGTCAACTGCCAGCCCCCGGCGGCCGTCGGGGCCAAGGGGCCGCTGCTGGAGCGCGTCGTCGAGCTGTGCTTCGGCGCGCTGGCGGCGGTCCTGCCGGACCGCGTCATCGCCGCCTCGGGTGGCAACACGTCGTACTTCTTTAGCTGGTACGATACGGCGGCGCACACGTGGCACATTCATCTGGAGGGCGGCCCCGGCGGCGCCGGGGCGCGGCCCAACGGCGACGGGCCGGACGCTATCCAGGTCAACACCATCAACCTGGCCAACATGCCGGTGGAGATCACCGAGCACACGGTGCCGGTGCTCATCGAGCGCTGGGAGCTGCTGCCCGACTCCGGCGGGGCCGGGCGCTACCGCGGCGGGCTGGGCGCGCTGAAGGAGTACCGGCTGCTCAAGGACATGCACGTCGTGCCGCACGGCGACCGTCACCGCTTCCCGCCGTGGGGCCTCTTCGGCGGGCAGCCCGGCGCGCCCGGCCGCTTCGGCTACGTCCGCGATGGCGTCGAGACGCGCCTGCCGAGCAAGGGTGAGGGCCACCACCTGCGCGCTGGCGACCTGGTGCGCATCCGCACGCCGGGCGGTGGCGGCGACGGTGACCCACGCGAGCGTGATCTGCAGCTCGTCGCCCGCGACCTGGGCGCGGGCAAGCTCTCGCCGGCCGCGGCGCGGGAGCTCTATGGCTTCGCGTATGGCTTCGCGGGCGGTGCGTGACCGCCGCGCGGGGTGACGGCGACGCGGAGACGCTCGGTCCCCCTCCGCAGAGACGGGGGACGCGCCGTCGCGCACCGGCCGGGGGCCGGGGGCGGCCTCACCCCCTCGGTCCCCCTCTCCCGCGCGCGGGAGTGGGGGAGGGGCGCAGCAGCGGAGCGGCGAGGCGAGAGGGGAATCCACAGGGCAATCCACAGGGCAATCCACAGGTCACCCGAGGTGACCTGTGGGACCCTTTCTTGGGGCGGGGTGGGGCTCCACCTCCTGCCCTTGACGGAGTAGGCATGCGCATCGGCGTGGACATCGGCGGCACGTTCACCGACGTGGTGGCGACCAACGGGGCCGGCGACATCGCCTACGTCGCCAAGCTGCCGGCTAGCGCGGCGGCCGGCTCGATGCTGGCCGGCATCGACGCTGCGCTGGCGGCCACCGGCAGCCGGCCCGCCGACGTCGACGTCATCGTCCACGCCACGACGCTCGGCACCAACGCTCTGCTCCAGCTCAGCGGCACGCGCGTCGCCCTGGTCACGACCGCGGGCTTCCGCGATGTGCTGGAGCTGGGCCGCGCCCGCCGGCCGGCGCTCTACGACCTGCACTTCGAGAAGCTCCCGCCCCTCGTCCCGCGCGAGCGCCGCTTCGAGGTCCGCGAGCGCGTGAGCCACGAGGGCCAGGTGCTCGTCCCGCTGGATGCGGCCGGTGTGGCGGCGCTGGCCCCGGCGCTGCGCGCCGCCGAGGCGGAGATCGTCGCCGTCTGCTTGCTGCACGCCTACGCCAACCCTGCCCATGAGCAGGAGGTCAAGCGGCTGCTCGAGGCCGCGCTGCCGGACGTGCCAGTCATCTGCTCGCACGAGGTGCTGCCCGAGCCGAAGGAGTTCGAGCGCACGACCACGACGGTCATCTGCGCCTTCCTGGCCCCGCTGATCGAGACCTACCTGGGCGAGGTGGACCGCCACCTGGCCGAGCGCGGGCTGCGAGCCGGGCTCTATGTGATGCACTCGGCCGGCGGCGTCCTGCGGCCAAGCGACGTGCGCCTACGCGCGCACACGCTGGTCGAGTCCGGCCCGGCGGCCGGGGTGCTGGCGGCGACGCAGCTCATCCGCACGGCGCTGCCGCCGGCCGAGCAGGCCGGCACCTACGTGGCTTTCGATATGGGCGGGACGAGCGCCAAGGCCTGCCTCATTCGCGAGGGGCAGTTCGGCGTGACGACCGAGTACGAGGTCGGCCGCGGGGCCCACGAGTCGTTCTCGGTGCGCCTGAGCGGCTATCCGATCAAGTCGCCGGTGATCGACCTGATCGAGAGCGGCCAGGGCGGCGGAAGCATCGCCTGGGTGGACGCCGCCGGCGTGCTGAAGGTCGGCCCGCAGAGCGCCGGAGCCGTGCCCGGCCCGGCCTGCTACGGCCGCGGCGGCGATCTGCCGACGGTCACCGACTGCAACCTGGCGCTCGGCCGCCTGCACCCAGAGAACTTCGCCGGCGGGACCATGGCCCTCGACGCCGACTGCGCCCACCGCGCCATCGAGACGCACCTGGCCGGCCAGCTCGGCGTCGACGTGCGCGCGGCCGCGGCCGGCGTCCTGCGCGTCGTCAACGCGGCCATGGCCCGCAGCGTGCGCGTCATCTCGGTGCAGCGCGGTGTCGACCCGCGCGCGCTGGCGCTGATCGCCTTCGGCGGGGCCGGCCCGCTGCACGCCGCCGAGCTGGCCGACCACCTGGGCATGCCGCGTGTGCTCGTCCCGCCGGCGCCGGGCGTCTTCTCGGCTGCCGGGCTGGTCTACAGCGACCTGCGCATGGACTTCAGCCACGCCGCCGGCCTGCGCTGCGCGCCCGAGCACGACGCCGCCGTGTCCGCCCTGTTCGCGACGCTGGCCGGGCGGGCCGCCGACTGGCTGCGCGCGCAGCGGCGCGACGCCGGCGCAGCCAGCCTGGCGCTCCAGGCCGACGTGCGCTACGTCGGCCAGAGCCACACGCTGACCGTGGCGGCTGACCGCGCGAGCCTCGGCGCCGGCCTGGCGGCGCGCATCCGCCAAGCCTTCGACGCGCAGCACGCGGCGCTCTTCTCCTTCGCCAACCCGACCGCAGCGGCCGAGATCGTCACCTGCCGCGTGACCTGCACCGTGCCGCTGGGCGGGCCGCCGGGCCAGGCCAGCAGCCGCATCGCCCTCAGCCCACCGCGGGCCAGCGGCGGGCGCGCCCCGCGCGCGGCGCAGCGCGCGGTCTTCTTCGCCGGCCACGGCTTCGTGCGCACGCAGATCCTCGACCGCGGCGCGCTGGGCGTCGGCGAGGAGATCATCGGCCCGGCCATCATCGAGGAGGACACCAGCACGACGGTGGTGCCGCCCGGCCGCCAGGCCGTCCTGCGCGCGCAGCAGGTCCTGGAGCTGAGCGTGCTGCGCTAGGCTCACAGGGGCCTCACAGGGGCCTTGGCGGGCGGCCCCGCCCCGCCCCACCCCACAAGAGACTCCAGAGGGGGCGCAGCCCCCTCTGGACACCCCTTCGCGTCGACCGGTGCTCGCCCCCCCGCGGGGCAAACACGGTCGCTGGTCAAGCGGGTGGTCTACGGTACAATCGGTCCCTGCGGCGGTTGCCTGAGGCGGCCGCCTGCCGGAGCAGCCGTGCCGCCCATCCGCGTGCTCATCGCCGACGACCACGCCCTCTTTCGCGACGGCCTGCGGCGCATCCTGGGCGACTTCGCCGACCTGGCGGTCGTCGGCGAGGCCGCCGACGGCGGCGACGCCGTCGCGCTGGCCACCCGCCTCCAGCCTGATGTGATTGTCATGGACGTGCGCATGCCGGGCCTGACCGGCCCGCAGGCCACCCAACGCCTGCGCCAGGCGGCCCCGACGTGCCGCGTGCTCATGCTGACCGTCTCGGAGCGCGACGACGACCTTTTCGCCGCGGTGAAGGCCGGCGCGCGCGGCTATCTGCTCAAGAGCGTCTCGGCGGAGGAGCTGGTCGCCGCGATCCGGCGCGTCCACGCCGCCGAAGCCGTCATCGCCCCGGCCATGGCCGTCAAGTTGCTCGACGAGTTCAGCGCCCTGGCCAGCCGTGGCGGCGCCGCCGCCGAGGCACTGACGGGGCGCGAGACCGCCGTGCTGCGTGCCGTGGCGCGCGGCCTGAGCAACAAGGAGATCGCCGCCGAGCTGGTGCTCTCGGAGCACACGGTCAAGACGCACCTGCGGCACATCCTCGACAAGCTGCACCTGCGCAGCCGCGCCCACGCCGCGGCCTACGCCGTCGAGGCCGGCCTCGTCGAAGGCGACGCCCAGACGGAGTAATCCGCTCGGGCTAGGCGCCTCGGCTGACAGGACGCCCGGTACGGCGGCAGCGCCCCCGACGGAGTAATCCCTTGGGAGTAATCCCTTGGGAGTAATCCCTTGGGCGAGCCGCCTCACCCCATCGGGCGATCCGCGCGCAGCCTCGTTTTGGCGAGGGCGAAATCACCCTCTTGGGCGACGACACGGCCCGCTCGCCACGCCAGACTGGGCCCGAACTGGGTGCCGCGCCGGCCGGCCCGGCGTGCGCCCGGCGCGGGCGCGTAGGAGGCACGGCCTCACCCCCGGCCCCCGCGTGCCGGGAGCGTGGGCATCCTGCCCGCACGGGGGGTGGGGCGGGCGAGACGCCCGCGCTCCCGGACCTATGTTCAGCGGGCGAGGCGTCCGGAGGGGGCGATAGCCCGTCCGGGCGATGTCCCGGGGCGGGCCGGGTGCGCTGCGGCCGAGGCGAAAGGGGAATCCAAAGGTCGCCCGAGGCGACCTTTGGGGGAACCTTCCGGGGAGGCGTGGGGCAGCGCCCGGCGGCGCGATGTGAGCGGCGGGCAAGGCTGCGTGGAGGTGCGGAATGGCCATCGTGCCGACGGTGTCCGTCGCGCCGCGGCTGGCGCTCGCGGCGCAGCGCCGGCCGTGGACCGCCGCGCTGGCGCTCGCCGCGGTGCTGCTCAAGGTGCGCATCGTCGGCCTGGCCGTCTTCACCGGCGTGGTCGCCGCC
>JACQUS010000503.1 GCA_016210125.1 Chloroflexota bacterium
CCGAGGACGAGCAGCGCCAGCAGCCGCCCCTGGGGCTGCCAGGCGAGATAGATCGGCCCGCCCTGCCGCGCGGCCCAGATCTGGCGCGCTGTGCTGCCATCGAGGTTGGCGACGTGCACTGCCCCGACGCCCGTGCTGCGGTCGGCGCCGATGTCGATGGTCATGAACGCCAGCCGCGTGCCGTCGGGCGCCCAGGTCGGCCAGCGGTAGAGCCGGTTGTCCGCCGCAAGCGGCGGCGCAGCGAGCTTGCTAGCCTCAAGCGCGACGACGCGTCGTCGGTCGGAGCCGTCGGCGCGCGCCGTAGCGAGATTGTCCTCGTCGTCGACGAACGCCAGCCGCGCCTCCAGGGCCGGCATGCGCCGGGTCTCCTGTGCGGAGCCCAGGGCGAGCAGGCTGGCGCCGAACAGCGCCAGCACCAGCACGACGGGCCAAAGTCGCCGCCGCAGGTCGTCGTCCCCCATACGAAGCAGTATACGCCGCCAGGCGTGCGTCGCGGCGCGGCAGCCGGGTATGATGCGGAGTGAGCGCTGCACATGGAGGTCGCCGGTCGAGGAACGGGTGACGCTGCGCCTCGATGACATGGCCCACCACGGCGAGGCCATCGGCCGGCGGGACGGCGAGGTCGTCTTCGTCGCCTATGGCATCGCGGGTGAAGAGGTCGAGGTCGCGCTCTATCAGAAGAAGCGCCACTTCCGCCGGGCGCACGTCGCGCGCGTGCTAGAGTCCGCGCCGGAGCGGGTAGCGCCGCCGTGCCCCTACTTCGGGAGCTGCGGCGGCTGCCAGTGGCAGCACATTAGCTACCCCGCGCAGTTGGCCTATAAGCGACACATCGTCGCCGAGCAGCTTCGCCGCATCGGCGGGTTCGCCGACGCGCCGGCGCTCGTGCGCGAGACCATCGGCTCGCCCAGCCCCTACTACTATCGCAACCACGCGCGCTTCACCGTCGGCCGCGTCGGGAATGTCGGCTTCACACGCTGGGACAGCCATCGCTTCTTGCCGGTTCGCTACTGCTACCTGATGATGCCGCCGATCAACGCCGCCCTGGCCGCGCTCCAGGGCCTGACGCACGTCAAGCACCAGGTCACCGTGCGCTACGGGGCGAACACCGGCGACCTGCTTGTCTTTCCCCGCGTGCCAGATGCGCCGATCGTCACCGGCCAGGAGACGCTGACCGAGGAGGTCTTCGGCATCCGCTTCCGCATCCACGCGTCGTCGTTCTTCCAGGTCAACACGGTGCGTGGCCAGCGCCGGCTGCCCGACCATTGGGCCTACGTTGGCCTACCGCCGCGCGAGGGCCGCTACTCGCAGACGGAGATGATCGGGCTGCGCGTGCTGGATTTCGTCGCACCCACGGGCAGCGAGACCATCGTCGACGCGTACTGCGGCGTGGGCACCTTCGCTCTGCTCTTCGCCCGGCGCGTCCGGCGCGTCGTGGCCATCGAGGAGTCGGCCTCGGCGGTGCGCGACGCCGAGCTCAACGCCGCGCAGGCCGGCGCGGACAACGTCGAGCTCGTGCGCGCGAAGGTGGAGCAGGCGCTCCCCGAGCTAGGCGGCGGGATGGACGCCGTGCTCATCGACCCAGCGCGCCCCGGGCTGCATCCCGACGTGGTCGCGGCGCTGCTGCGGCTGGCGGCGCCGAAGCTGGCCTACGTCTCCTGCGAACCGGCGACGCTGGCCCGCGACCTGCGGCTGCTGGTGGACGGCGGCTACCGGCTGCGCGAGGTCCAGCCGATCGATATGTTCCCACATACGTATCACATCGAGAGCGTGAGCCTGCTGGAGCGCTGAGAGCGCCGGGGCCACTCGCCGAGCGGTGCGAGCGCCAGCGGCAGGAGGGGAGGATGCCACGGCCGCGACGGAAGCACCCCGGGTTCAACAGCATCGTCCAGAGCCGGCAGGGGCGGTGCGTTACGTGCTCTCTCGTAGGCGGGGTGAGCGCGCGGCCACATCTTCGCGGGCGCCGACCCGCTATCGGGCACCTCGCGTGGGAGACGAATGCCCGCTAGCGGATGGGATGGCCGAAGAGCACGTGCGGAAGCCACAGCGGGATGTGCGGAAAAAGGGCGATGATCACCATATCGACGACGATGATGAGCATGAACGGCACCGCGGCGCGTACGGCGTCGTTGTAGCGCACGCCGGCGATCGCCGTGGAGATGAACAGGTTGAGCGCTACCGGCGGCACGAGCATCCCCAAGCCCATGTTGATGACGAAGAGCACGCCCCAGTGGATCGGGTCGACGCCGACGTGCAGGAGCAAGGGCATGAACGTGGGCATGAAGCCGAAGATGATGGGCGGCGCCTCCAACACCATGCCCAGGACGACGAACACCAGGTTGGCGAGGAACAGCACGACGTACTTGTTCGTCGTCACCTGCGAGATGGTGTCCACCAGGAGAAAGGCGACCAGGTCGGTCGTGAGCATGAAACCCAGGAAGGCGGAGGTCGCGGTCATGAAGAGGGTCATACCGCTGATGTGGCCGGCGACCACGATCGTGCGATAAAGCTGCCTCGGCCCCACCCGCCGGTAGAGCACGAAGGCGAGCATCAGCACGTAGAAGAGGAGGACCGTGCCCACCTCGGCCGGCGTGAATACGCCGCCGAGGATACCACCGAGAATGAGCACGAGCGCAAAAAGGCCCGGGACCGCGCCCAGGACGCGCGCCAGATACTCCGAGCGTGGAACATACTCTCGCGGGTAGTCGTGCCGCCGCGCATGCAACAGCGTCACGACCATGAAGCTCGCCGCGACGAGGAAACCCGGCACGATGGTCGCCGCCGCAAGACGGCTAACGGAAGCCTCGATGGCCGTCGCGAAGAGAATGAGCGTAATGGACAGCGGCGCCGTCATGCCCAGCGTGCCGGCCGCGCCCTGCAGCGCCGCGCAGAAGTCCGCTCGGTAGCCCCGCAGCTTCATCTCCGGAATCATGAGCGAGCCGATCGCCGCCGTGTCGGAGACGGCCGAGCCCGAGATGTCGCCGAACAGGAAGCTCGCCACCACGTTGGCGGCCCCCAGGCCGCCGCGCACGCGACCGACCAGGACCTGGGCGAAGTCCACGATGCGCTCGGCGATCCCGGCGGCGTGCATCAGCGTGCCGGCGAGCACGAGCAGCGGCACGGCCAGCAGCGCGTAGATCCTGATGCCGTGAAAGACCTGCGCCGCGCCGGTGCCGAACGGGACGGTGGCGTACACGGCGAGGTACAGCGTGGCCGCAAGGCCAAGCGCGAAGGCAACCGGCGCACCCAGGAGCAGCGGAAGCGCGAAAGCCACGAAGAGGAGGAGGAAGCGCGGCAGCCCGCCCAGTTCGATGACCTGGCCGAGCGGCAGGTACACGGCCCAGAAGAATCCGGCTATGAGCAGCAGCTTGACCGCTAGGCTCAGCCACGTCGTCGCTACGACATTACGGCGCAGCCAGTGGACGAGCATGACCACGCACGCCAGTGGGATCGGCACGAACTCGACGATGTCGGGGAGGAGGAGCACGTCGGTGCGCCCGCGCGCGACGATCGCCACGGCCTGCTGGCTCGACACGAGCAGGCACACTATGTACGCGCCGGTCAAGCTTTGGGCCAGCACCGCGGCGCGTGCCTGCCAGGCCGGTGGCAGGGCGCGCACGAGGAAGTCAATGTTGACGTGCTTGTCGTGGCGATAGGCCGTGGTCGCGGCGAAGAGCGTGGCCCAGATGAAGAGAATGAGCGATACCTCGTCGGACCAGGCCAGCGAGTTGTTCAAGGCATAGCGAAAGAAGACGCCGACCAGCATGACCGTGGCGAAGCCACACGTCGTCGTGACGTAGCAGACCTCGGTCAGGCGGTCCAGCACATCGCTGAGCACAACCGTCGGCCCAGCGATCACAGAGAGGGCGCCGGACTGCTGGTGGACCGCCCGACTGGGGCTCGGCGATCCGACCAGCTTGTCCGCCTGCGCCATCGCTGCGTCTCCCGGAACCGCCGATGCGTGGCTGGGATGCCGCCGGGCTACTGCGCTTCGTACAGCGCCTTAGCCAGATTCAGGTCGATCTTGCCCTTCATCTGGTCGGCGACCTCTTGCCACACCTTTTCGCGGATCGCCGTCCATTGCTTGTACTCGTCCGCAGTCGGCGTATAGATCGTCATGCCATGCTGGCTCGACAGCTCACGGATGGCACGGTCGCGCAGCTCCGTGCGCGCGTACTCGTACTCGAACTTCTTGGTCTCCTCGGCCGCCTCGACCAGCGCCTTCTGGTGCTCGGGCTTGAGCGACTCGAACTTCTTGCTGTTCATGAAGAGCTGCGTGAAGAGCGCTTGGTAGTCGATGCGCAGATCGTACTTCACCACCTCGTAGTGCTTCGCCGCCAGCACGGCGCCGATCGAGATGCCCTCACCCTCGACGGTACCTTGCTGCAAGGCCGTGTAGAGCTGGCCGAAATCCAATGGCGTGGGATTCGCGCCCCAGGCCTTGAAGATCGCCAGGTCGACCGGCGAGGCGATGACGCGAATCTTCAAGCCCTTGAGGTCGGCCGGCACCTTGACCTGCTTCTTCGTCGTCTGGATGTCGCGCCCGGAGCCGAGACTGATGGGCATGAAGAACTTGAGGCCCGTGTCCTTCTCGAACTGGGCGATGGCTTTCTTGCCGACGGGCCCGTCCATCGACCGGAGCATCCCGTCGTAGTCCTTGAAGAGGAACGGCAGGTCGTACACCAGGTAGGCGTCGGTGAACTTCGCGCTGTTGCCGTTCGACATGTTGCCGATGTCCACGCTGCCCATCATCACGGCCTGCGCGAGCTGCTGCTCGGCACCGAGCGACTGGTAGAACACGCGGACGAGTACCTCGCCCTTGGTCTTCTGCTGCACGAGCTCGGCGAACTTGTCCCCCGTGACGCCCTCGGCGGACTGCTTCGTCGACGTCGTTCCAAGGCGCAGCTCGACCTGCGGCTGCGCCGCGGGCTTGCTCGGCGCCGCGGCCGGCTTCTCCGCCTGTGCCGCAGGCTTGGCCGGCGCTGGCTGCGGGGCAGCGGGCGCGGCGGGCTGCGCGGCCGGCGCAGCCGGCTGCGCTGCGGGCTTCGCCGGCTGCGCCGCCGGCTGGGGCGCTGCCGACGGAGCACACGCGGCGACGACGAGCGTGGCCACGAGCACGAGCCACGCGAGGCCGGGTCGACCGACGAGACCGCCCATCATGGTACACCCTCCTCCTGAACGCCAAGCGGCGCGCTCCAACCCTCTCCGACAACGGCCGGCAGCCAATACCAAGCGCTCGACCAGTGAGCGTGCTTACCCCGCCCTGCTCCGGCGGCCTTCCGAGCGCCTCCGTCCCTCGGCGCCCCCAGTCGTGGCCGCTGCCGAGCCACTCCTGTGAAGATAGCCTTGGCGGACGCTGCGTCGCCCCACCCCTGAGAAGGGTTCCCAGAGGTCGCCTTCGGGCGACCTCTGGACTCCCCGTCCCCCGTCCGCTCTTCTCCCCCTCTCCAGCACTGCTGGAGAGGGGGCCGGGGGGTGAGGCCGATCCCCGGCGGCGCAGCCGTTTATCATTCATCGCTGGCGCCGCGCAGCGAGATGACTAACCCCCTGCACGAGCCCTCGCCCGGCGTTCCGGCGGTGGGCGCACGCGTGCATCCGCGGCCCACGATGCCGCGCCATGGCGCGCACGACAGCCTGGCGCTTGCAGCCTACTCCCATCCTGGGTCCCGCTGCCAAGGGCATGTGTCACCACCCGTGGGTGTCAGCCGTCGCGGAACGCTGCGCCCCTTCGACGCGGAGCATGTCAGCGCCTGGTCGCGCGCTCCCTCGCGCCGCTCCGCGCTCGTGCTACGATCTGCGCGGAAGCCGGGATGGCCGAGCGACCTCGGCCGCGAGGAGAGCGCGATGGCGAACACCGACGCGGAGCCGCGCGGCGAGTTTCGTTTTCTCCTTGCCGACAAGGTGGCCTTCGGTCGCGGAGCGCTCGACCGGCTGCCGGGCGAAGTCGACCGCCTGGGCGGGCGGCGCGCACTGGTCATCACCACCCGCTCCCTCGTCCGCGAGGGCCAGCTCCTCGCGCGCGTCACGCAGCTCCTCGGCCACCGGCACGCCCGGACGTTCTGCGACGTCGGCCAGCACACGCCGAGCCGCGATGTGTGGGCCGCCGTCGAAGAGGCTAGACGAGCCGCGGCGGATGTCGTCGTAAGCCTCGGCGGCGGTAGCGCCATTGACTGCGCCAAGCTCGTCGCGCTCGCACTGGGCGTGGACATCGCGAGCGTGGACGAGTTGAACCGCCTGGCGCACGAGCACGCGCACTCCGCTGCCGACTTCGCGCTGCCGCCGCACATCGCCATCAGCACGACCTTGTCGGCAAGCGAGTTCTCGTCGGCGGCCGGCATCACCGACGAGGTCCGGCTGGTGAAGGGCACGATCCGGCACGCAGCGCTGGCCCCGCGCGTCGTCCTGCTCGATCCGGCCGCTACGCTGGCTACGCCACCAGCGCTGTGGCTCTCGACCGGCATGAAGGCGCTTGACCACGCAGTCGAGCGCGTGTGCGCGCCGGACCACCAGCCGCTGGTCGACGTCGTCTGTCTCGAAGCGATCCGTCTGCTGCGTGCGCACCTGCCCGCCTCCCTCGATCCGACCGAGGCGGCAATGGCGGCCCGCGGCTGCTGCCAGCTCGCGGCATGGTTCTCGTTCTTCGGCTGGCCGAACGTGCGCACAGGCCTCAGCCACGTGCTCGGGCACCAGATCGGCGCACGCTTCGGCGTGCCGCACGGCTACACCTCGTGTGCCACGCTGCCGCCGGTCGTGCGGCTGTGCTACAGCCACCAGGCCCCCGACCACCTCGCGTCTATCGCCAGCGCGCTGGACCTACCCGCCGGACTGCCTGACGTCGGCGAGGCCGTGGCGCAGGCGATCGAGCGGCTCGTGGCGCGCTTCGCTCTGCCGTCGCGGCTGCGCGACCTCGGGATACCGGCCGATGCGCTCGCGGGCCTCGCGGCGGCGACCGTGCACGAGCTCATCGCGTCTGGTCGCACGGCGCTGGGCGCGGCGCCCGCGGACGTTGAGCGCGTCGTACAGGCGGCCTGGTAAATGCGGCGGCCCTTACTCCACGTACCCCTCCTGCCGATCAGCGGCCTCGAGCTCGGCCGAGCGCTCGCCCGGTGGACCGTAGCCCCCGCCGCCGGCGGTCTCGAGGAGCAGCACGTCGCCGGCCTGTAGCGAGCAGTTCGC
>JACQUS010000039.1 GCA_016210125.1 Chloroflexota bacterium
GCGCCCACTGGCGCGGAAAGAGCGGATCGTTGGTGCGGATGGGCGTCGCTTCGGGCGGCACCTGCGGCCGCGGCAGCCGGCGTGGCCGCTGCCTACGGCTACTGTCGTAGAGCCGGTAGTTCGGCTGGGCGTAGCGCACGCCGGCCCGCCCGGCGAGCCGCGCGGCCGCGCGCAGCTCCTCGCCAACGGGCACGTCGAGGACATAGAGCCCCGTGAGGGCGACGACTGCGCGCACCGGATAGCCGAAGAGCGTCGCTGGACCGGCGGCCGGGGCCGCTGCTGAGTCTGCTAGGCCGACCAGCACCTGGCCGGGCACGACGTCCGGCTGTGCCGGGCGCGGCTGCGCCGCCGTCAGCGTGACGGCGAGCAGGAGCGGACAAAGCACCAACGCGCAGCGGCCAAGCATCATGCTACACGCGCGCCCACGGGCTGCGGACGGGCTGGGTGGGGCGAGGCCATCGAACCGTGGGGCCGGCACGCTCGGCTAGCGGCCCGTCCAGCGCGCCGGCCGCTTCTCCAGAAACGATGCCACCCCTTCGCGGAAGTCGTCGCTGCCATAGCAGGCCAGGATGAGGTCCTCGGCCTCCAGAGGGCGACGCGCGGCCAGAACGCGCCGCACGGCCTCCTTCGTCACCCGCAGCGTGAGCGGTGCGTGGCCGGCGAGCTGCGCAGCGAGCGCGTCGGCGCGGCTCGCGAGCGCGTCGTCGGCTACCACCTCGTCGAGCAGGCCGAGCGCCTGGGCTTCCGCGGCGTCGAGGAAGCGCGCGGTGAACAGCAGCGCCTTGGTCCGTGCTGGCCCGACCAGCTCGACCAGCCGGGCGTAGTTGGCCAGCGAGAGGCAGTTGCCGAGGGTGCGCGCGATCGGCGCGCCGATGCGCGTCGCCGGCGTGCCCAGGCGCAGGTCGCACACCAGCGCGAGCAGCGCGCCGAAGCCGGCGGCCACGCCCTGCACGAGCGCCAACGTCGGCATACGCAGCGCCTCGACGCGCGCGAGCACGCGGTCGAGGCGCGCCTCGTAGGCCACTCCGTCGGCGGCCGTGCGGAAGGTCGTGAACTGGCCGATATCCGTGCCGGCGACGAACGCTTTTCCTCCCGCGCCGCGCAGCACGACCACGCGCACGGCCTCGTCGGCGTCCAGCTCGTCGCAGGCGGCCTCTAGCCGCGCGTACATCTCCCAGGTCATCGCGTTGTGCGCCGCGGGCCGGTTGAAGGTGATCCACGCGCTGTTCCCGCGGCGCTCGACGATGACGCTGCTCACCTGCGCCGACCCTTCCCGCACGCGCCTGCAATGTCCTGATGTATCCTACGCGACTTTTCTCAGCGCTTCAAGCAGCGTAGGATAGTGGTCAGCCTGCCGCGCTCAGCCGTCGGAGGCCCTGTCCAAGGCAGGTGTCCCCGCGGCGGGGGCGACCTTCGGGAATGATATTCGGGGATGATAAGGGGAATCCAAAGGGGGCTTCGCGCTCTTTGGATTGCTCTCCCGGGTGAGGCGGGGCACCTCGCCAGGGCTATGTTCCGATGACCGACAGCGAGGGGAGAGGGCAATGCCACGCATTCTGAGCCGCGACGAGGTGACCCGGCTGCTGAGCATGGCCGACGCCATCCGCGTCGTCGAGCAGGCACTCATCGAGTTCTCGGCTGGCGAGGCAGTGATGCCGGTCCGCGGCACGACGGCCGTGCCGCCCCACCGGGGCCTGCTGCTGACGATGCCGGCCTACCTCAGCCGCAGCGACGCGCTGGCGACCAAGATGGTCACCGTCTACCCGCAGAACCCGGCGCGCGGCCTGCCCGTGATCCTCGCCGTCATCGTCGTCTTCGACCCGCAGAGCGGCGCGCCGCTGGCGATCATGGACGGCGTGCACGTGACGGCGGTACGTACCGCCGCGGCCTCGGCCGTGGCGACCAAGTATCTGGCGCGTGAGGATGCGCGCGTGCTGGGCATCATCGGCACGGGCGTGCAGGGGGCCTCGCACCTGTGGGCCATGCGCGAGGTGCGGCCCGTCGAGCGCGCCGTCGTCTTCAACCGCACGCGGGCCAAGGCCGAGGAGTTCGCGCAGGCTATGCAGGCGCAGCACGGCGTCCCGGTCGCCGTAGCCCACTCGGCGGAAGAGGTCGCCCGCGCCGCCGACGTCCTGGTGCTGGCGACCTCGGCGACCGAGCCGGTCATCCGCGCCGCCTGGCTCAAGCCCGGCTGCCACATCAACGCCATCGGCACGCACACGCCGACGATGCGCGAGCTGGATTCCGACACGGTGGCGCGGGCGCGGGTCGTCGTCGACTCGCGCGACGCCAACCGCGTCGAGTGCGGCGACCTGCTCATCCCGATGCAGGAGGGGCGTATCAGCCTGGAGCACTTCGCCGACGAGGTGGGCGAGGTCGCGTCGGGGCGCAAGCCGGGCCGCCGCAGCCTCGACGAGCTGACGATCTTCAAATCAGTCGGCATCGCCGTCGAGGACGCGGCGACGGGGGCGCTGGTCTACCAGCGCGCCTTGGAGCAGAGCGTGGGAACGGAGGTCGAACTCTAAACGATCTGGAGCGGCGCGGCGAGGTGCAGCGGCGGCTCGGTGAGCGCCTGCACGTCCGCCAGCGTGAAGCCGGGCGCTAGCTCGCGCACCTCCAGGCCGGCCGGGGTGACGTCGATGATCGCCAGGTCGGTGTAGATGCGGCGGACGCAGGCCGGCGCCGTCAACGCATAGGTGCACCGGCGCAGGATCTTCGGCCGGCCGTCCTTATCGACGTGGTACATCATGGCGAAGACTTGCCGCGCGCCGGCGCAAAGGTCCATAGCGCCGCCCATGCTGGCCAGCGGGTTGTCGCCGATACGCCAGTTGGCGAGGTCTCCGCGCGCGGAGACCTGCATGGCCCCGAGGACCGTCACGTCGAGCCGGCCGCCGCGGATCAGCGCAAAGGAGTCGGCGTGGTGGACGATGGCCGCCCCGGTGATGAGCGTCACGGGCGCTTTGCCCGCGTCGACCAGATCGGCGTCCTCCTCGCCCGGCCGGGGCCGCCGGCCCATGCCGATGATGCCGTTCTCGCTATGAAAGAGCACCTCGCGGTCGGTCGGGATGAAGCTGGCGACCAAGGTTGGTAGGCCAATACCAAGGTTCACGCACGCGCCGTCGGGAATGTCCGCGGCGACGCGCGCCGCCATGTCCTCGGGTGTCCAGCCTGCGCGCGCCATCAGCGTCCTCCACCGACCGCGACGACGCGATCTACCCACACGCCGGCGGTGTGGACGTCGTCGGGGTCCATGCTACCTAGAGGCACGACCCGCTCGACCTGCGCGATGCTCAGGCGCGCAGCCATAGCCATGACCGGGTTGAAGTTGCGGCTGGCCAGGCGATAGCGCACGTTGCCGAAGCGGTCGCCGATGTGCGCCTTGACCAGCGCGACATCCGGGCGCAGCGCCCTCTCGAACACGTAGGTGCGACCGTCGATCTCACGGACCTCTTTGCCCTCGGCCATGACCGTGCCGACCCCGGTCGGCGTGTAGAAGCCGCCAAGGCCGGCGCTGGCGGCCCGCAGCCGCTCGGCCAACGTACCCTGCGGCACCAGCTCCAGCTCGACCTCCCCGGCCTCGAAAGCGCGGCGGAAGTGGTCAGCCCCGCGCTGCGCCGGGAACGAGGCGTAGAGCCGGCGGATCAGGCCGTGCTTGAAGAGCAGGGCCAGCCCGCGGTCGCCGGTGCCGGCGTTGTTGGCGATAATGGTCAGGTTCTTCGCGCCGTGCCGCACGAGCGCATCGATGAGCGGCATCGGCACGCCGATGTCGCCGAAGCCGCCGACGGCGATGGCCGCGCCGTCGGGGATGTCGGCCACGGCCTCGTCGGCCGTGGCAACAATCTTGTTGTTCACCTCAGGCTGCTCCGTGCTCCCGGCTGCGCTGCGCCTCGGCGGTAGAGTAGGGCGCGCAGGCGCCGGATGTCAATGCAGGCTCGAAGCAGTCACACGCACGTGCACCTCACCGCTCCCACAATCGAGCGATCACGTCATCCCGACCCACGCCCAGGTGGCGTGCGACGTCCTTCAGCACACGGTCCAGAGTTCCCACGCGCAGGTCGGAGTGTCTCGGTATCGTGATGTGATGCGCGCTTTCCGCCGTTCGGGTCAGGCGGAGGTGGCTCCCGGTCTGCCTGGTCATTTCATAGCCGAGACGCGCGAGGCGCCTCGCAAGGTCGTCGCCACTGACGTCCCTGGGGAGTCTCACAGCGCAATAACCTCGTCCTTGACGATGTGGATGCGGATGATCCGAGGTCGCTCGTCATCCTCGAAGTGACAAAGCACCGCATCCTGCATCGCCGCCTTCAGCTCATCAAGAGTGTTGGCCTCGGTGTAAATCGAGTGGCCGAGCGCGTGAGCTTCGTATCCCCCCTCGGGCGACTCTTCAACAAGAAAGACAATCTCTTTCGCCATCGCCAGTCACCTCGCGCTCACGATTCTCCGTGCAGGTCAGGTAGCCCAAGCTGCTCCCCTGCGGGCGCGTCCGAGTCCCAGCGCAGGCTGACGCGGTCGCGCGCCGCAACGAGGACGGGTGCCACCAGGCCCTGCACAGCCAGCGTCTCGCGCACCGCCGCCAGCGCCAGCGCCGGCGTGTTGTTCACGGCGCTCAGGTGCGCCAGCCAGACCGTCTGCCGCCGCGCGGTGGCGCAGGCGGCGACGAACGCCGCGGCCTGCGCGTTCGATAGGTGCCCGGTCGGCGCGGCGATGCGCCGCTTCAGCAGCGCCGGGTACGGCCCGCGCCACAGGCGCTCCTCGTCGTGATTGCAGTCCACGACCAGCAGGTCGGCCAGCCGACCACGGTCCAGCAGATCCTGGCCCACCGACCCGAGATCGACGGCCACCAGCAGCCGCACGCCGTCGTGCTCGACCTCGAACGCCGCCGGCTCCAGCGCGTCGTGCTCGACGGCCAGCGCGCGCACCACCAGCTCGCCGACGCGCAGCTCGCCGCCCGGCCGCAGCGCGCACTGCTCGCCATCCCCGCCCAGCGTCGCGCGCAGCGTGCCCGGCGTGCCGACGGCCGGCAGGCCATAGCGCTGCACCAGCGGCGAGACGCCGCGCACGTGGTCGTCGTGCTCGTGCGTCAGCAGGAGCGCCGTCACTTTGTGCAGCGCGCCGCCCACCGAGGCCAGCCGCTGCGCCAGTGTGCGCGGCCCGAGCCCGGCGTCGAGCAGGACGCTCGTGGCACCGGCCTGGACCCACAGCGCGTTGCCGGAGCTGCCGCTGGCCAGCGCCACGACCCGCACGACATCCTCCTCCGCGCGTCCGGCACGCGCGGCATCCATTATCGCACGTCGCCATGGCGCGGCTGCCTAGGCCTCTCATCTCATGAAAGTGGCCGTCGCGGGCGGCGCCGCCCCACTCTTCTGAAAAGTGCCCCGGCGGGAGGCCCCACCCCGCCCCGGAAAGGGTTCCCAGAGGTCGCCTGAGGCGACCTCTGGACTCCCCGCCCGCCCTGCTCCCCCGCTCCAGCGCGGCTGGAGCGGGGGCCGGGGGGTGAGGCCAACGCCCTGCTCAGCAGCAGCTTTTCATTCATCGCTGGCGTCGCGCAGCGACACGGGCAACTCCCCCGGGCCGCGAGGCGACTGACGCTCCACCGCCGTGCCAACGACCCCAGGGCGAAGTATCATGTATGCTGTCTCTGGCGCGGTGGGCGCAGCGCCCGCCGGCGCGCGCTACTACCGAGATGTCGGCGCGGCCGGCCGCGACCCAGGGGGATGAAACGCGGATTCAAAGGGTTCCCAAAGGGGGCTGCGCCCCCTTTGGGAACCCTTCACGGGCCGGGGTGGGGCACGCCGCCCAGGCCCTGTCGAACCGAGATGCGTACGGAGCGGGTGAGCTGACAGGGGATATGACGGAGACCACGGTCGTCGACCTCGAAACGCTGGTTGCGCTGTGTAAGCGGCGCGGCTTCATTTTTCCTAGCAGTGAGATCTACGGCGGCATCGGCGGCTTCTGGGACTACGGGCCGCTCGGCGCCGAGCTTAAGCGCAATATCAGGGACGCCTGGTGGCGGGCCTGCGTCCAGCGCCGCAACGACATCGTCGGCCTCGACGCCAGCATCATCATGCACCGCGATGTCTGGGTGGCCTCCGGGCACGTGGCCGAGTTCACCGACCCCATGGTCGATTGCAGGCGCTGCAAGCGGCGCTTCCGCGCCGACGACGTCGCGGGCCCCCGCTGCCCGGAGTGCGGCGGCGAGCTGACCGACGCGCGGCGCTTCAACCTCATGTTCAAGACGTTCGTCGGCCCGGTCGAGGACGACGCCGCGCTGACGTACCTGCGGCCCGAGACGGCCCAGGGCATCTTCGTCAACTTCCGCGCCGTCCAGCAGGCCATGCGCCTGCGCCTGCCCTTCGGCATCGCGCAGATGGGCAAGGCCTTCCGCAACGAGATCACGCCCGGCAAGTACCTCTTCCGCTCGCGCGAGTTCGAGCAGATGGAGATCGAGTACTTCGTCAAGCCGGGCACCGACGAGGAGATGCACCGCCGCTGGGTCGACGAGCGCCTGAGCTGGTACGTCTCGCTCGGCATGCGGCGCGAAAGCCTGCGCCTCTACGAGTACCCACCGCACGAGCTGGCGCACTACTCGAAGGCCACCGTCGACATCCAGTTCCGCTTTCCCTTTGGCTGGGCAGAGCTCGAGGGCATCGCCAATCGCACGGCCTTCGACCTGCAGCAGCACAGCGAGCACAGCGGGAACGATCTCCGCTACTACGACGACGAGACGAACGAGCACTACCTGCCGTACGTGATCGAGCCGTCCGCCGGCGTGGACCGCTCGTTTCTGGCCTTCCTCATCGACGCCTACCGCGAGGAGCCGGACAAGGACGAGACGCGCGTCCTCCTGCGGCTGCACCCGGCCCTGGCGCCGGTCAAGGTGGCCGTGCTGCCCCTCTCCAAGAAGCCGGCGCTGACCGCGCTGGCACACGAGGTGCACGCTCTGGTACGCCAGAGCTGGCCGTCGATGTACGACGAGACCCAGAGCATCGGGCGGCGTTACCGGCGCCAGGACGAGATCGGTACGCCATTCTGCGTAACCATCGACTTCCAGTCGCTCGAGGATCGCGCGGTGACCATACGCGACCGCGACACGATGGCGCAGGTGCGCGTGCCGATCGCCGAGCTGTGCCCAGCGCTCGCCGACCGGCTGCGCTACTAGTGGGTCGGATGCCTCGCGCACTGGCCCTCGCCGACGTGTGCGAAAAGCTGGGCTCCAGTGCAGGGGCGCGGTGTCCGCGCCCACGGCGGCAGGGCGGGGTGGGGCACGTGCTGCCGCTTGCAACGGCAAAGAGCATGAACTATCTGCCGCGCCTCTTGACGATGCAGTGGTGACGGCGGCCAGCCGGGCCGTCGTCGGGAGGACGCCGTGAAGAAGTGGGTCTGGACGTTCGCCGAGGGGAGCGCCGCAATGCGCGACCTGCTCGGCGGCAAGGGCGCGGGCATTGCCGAGATGACGCGCGCCGGGCTGCCGGTGCCGCCCGGCTTCACCATCTCCACCGAGGCCTGCCGCGAGTACTACCGCCTCGGGCAGCGCTTCCCCGACGGCCTCTGGGAGCAGGTCGTCACCGCTCTGGCCCGTGTCGAGGAGCAGGTCGGGAGGCACTTCGGCGACCCCGACGCGCCGCTGCTCGTCTCCGTGCGCTCGGGCGGCAAGTTCTCCATGCCCGGCATGATGGACACCGTCCTCAACCTGGGCCTGAACGAGAAGACGCTGGCCGGCCTAGCCCGCATCACCGGCAACGAGCGCCTCGCCTGCGACGCCCACCGCCGGCTCATCCAGATGTATGGCCGCATCGTCCTCGGTATCTCCGGCGAGCGCTTCGAGCAGGTCCTCACCGCACAGCGCGAGCAGGCCGGCGCGGCCATTGACGCCGACCTGAGCGTCGACGACCTGCGGGCCGTCATCCAGGCCTTCCTGGCCATCGTCGAGGAGGAGACCAAGCGCCCGTTTCCGAGCGACCCGCTCCGGCAGCTCCGCCAGGCCATCGAGGCCGTCCTCCGCTCGTGGATGGGTCGGCGCGCGCGCGAGTACCGCGAGTTCCACCGCATTCCGCACGACCTTGGCACGGCGGTGAACGTCCAGGCCATGGTCTTCGGCAACCTCGGCGCCAACAGCGCCACCGGCGTGTGCTTCACGCGCGATCCGCGCACAGGCGAGAACCACCTTTTTGGCGAGTACCTGCCGAACGCGCAGGGCGAGGACGTGGTCGCCGGCATTCGCACGCCGCACAAGGTCGAGGATATGGCAGGCGAGATGCCGACGGTCTACCGCCAGCTCGTCGAGTTCGCGCGCCGCCTCCAGCGCCATTACCGCGACATGCAGGACATCGAGTTCACCGTCGAGCGCGGCAAGCTGTGGATGCTCCAGACGCGCACCGGCCAGCGCACGGCCCAGGCGGCCGTCAAAATCGCCGTCGACCTCCACGACGAGGGCCTGATCACGCGCGAGGAGGCGGTCGACCGCGTCCGCGCCGACCAGCTCGAGCAGCTCTTGCACCGCCGCATCGATCCGAGCGCCCACGTCCAGCCCGTCGCCCGCGGCCTGAACGCCTCGCCCGGTGCGGCGTCGGGGCGGGCCGTCTTCGATCCCGACCGCGCGCAGGAGCTGGGCCGCGCCGGTCAGCGCATCATCCTCGTCCGGCCGGAGACCAGCCCCGACGACGTGCACGGCATGCTCGTGGCCGAGGGCATCCTCACGGCGCGCGGCGGCGCCACCAGCCACGCCGCCGTCGTCGCGCGCGGCCTGGGCAAGCCCTGCGTCGCCGGCTGCGAGGCGCTGATCATCGACCTCGAGACGCGGCGCTTCAACACGAACGGCACCATCGTCTCCGAAGGCGACGTCATCACCATCGACGGCGGCACGGGCGAGGTCTACGTCGGCGAGGTGCCGACCATCGAGCCGGAGTGGAGCGCGGAGATGCATCGCCTCCTGGCCTGGGCCGACGAGATCCGCCGCCTGGAGGTCTGGGCCAACGCCGACTACCCGCGCGACGCGCGCAAGGCCCGCGACTACGGCGCGCAGGGCATCGGCCTCTGCCGCACCGAGCACATGTTCTTCGAGGAGGACCGCCTGCCCATCGTGCGCGAGATGATCCTGGCCGCGCCCGAAGCCGCGGCGATCGAGAACCTGGTGCGTCGGCTGGAGCAGGAGCGCAGCGTCGCCATCGGCGAGCGGCGCGAGGTCCTGGAGGCGCGCCTGACCGACGCACGGCAGCGGCGGGAGACGTCAGCGGCGCGCCAGCGCTACGTCGCCGCTCTCCAGCAGCTCGAGAAGATGCAGAAGGAGGACTTCCGGGGCCTCTTTCGCGTCATGGACGGCTTGCCGGTGATCATCCGCCTGCTCGATCCGCCGCTGCACGAGTTCCTGCCGCACTACGACGACCTGCTCGTGGAGGTCGCCGAGCTGCGGCTGAAGGGCGCGCCGCCGGCGGTGCTCGCGGCCAAGGTGCAGCTTCTGCACGCCGTCGCCGCGCAGCGCGTGGCCAACCCGAGGCGCGGCCGGCGCGGCAGCCGCCAGGGGAACATCCATCCCGCGATCTACGCGATGCAGGTGCGGGCGCTTCTGGCTGCGGCCATCGAGGTCCAGGGCCAGGGCATCGTCTGCCGGCCGGAGATTATGATCCCGCTCGTCGGGCACGTCAGCGAGCTGCGCGTGCTGCGCACGGCCCTCGAGCGCGTGGCCGAAGAGGCCCAGGCCGCCGCCGGGGTGCGCGTGGCGTACAAGTTTGGCACGATGATCGAGGTCCCGCGCGCCGCGGTGACGGCGCGGGCCATCGCCGAGGTGGCCGAGTTCTTCAGCTTCGGCACGAACGACCTCACGCAGATGACCTTCGGCATTAGCCGCGACGACGCCGAGCCGAAGTTTTTGCTACAGTATGTTGAGCGGAAGATGTTGCCGCAGAACCCCTTCCAGTCGCTCGATCGGGATGGGGTCGGCGCGCTGATGCGCTGGGCCGTGGAGCAGGGCCGGGCGACGCGGCCCGACCTGGAGGTTGGCATCTGTGGCGAGCACGGCGGCGATCCCGCGTCCATCGCCTTCTGCCACGACCTCGGGCTGCACTACGTGAGCTGCTCGCCCTATCGCGTCCCGGTGGCGCGCTTGGCGGCCGCGCACGCCGCGCTGGGGATGGTCGAGCATGACCAGTAGGATGAGCGCCGCGTCTGTCATTGTCCTGAAAATGGGTTTTCACCCACAGTGGTGCCGCTGGAAAGCGGCATGGACGATTCTGAGCGACCGCAGGGAGCGAAGAATCCGCACCAGTCCGGCGCCACGGCCGCAAGCGACCAGGCGCGGATTCCTCGTCGCTGCGCACCGCGGAATGACATGCTAAGGTTGGCCGAGGTGGAGGCGTGCAGCGTGACCGCTAGGACCGACGCGGCGGCGCTCCTCGCCAGCCACGCCATCCGCGCGCGCATCGAGGAGCAGGAGCTGCGGCTCGCGCCGCTGGCCGCCAAGGCGCGCTACTCGCGCGGCCGAGAGCAGCACGACGAGCCCTCGCCGATGCGCACGCTCTACCAGCAGGACCGCGATCGTATCGTCCACAGCAAGGCCTTCCGCCGGCTCAAACACAAGACCCAGGTTTTCATCGCCCCCCTCGGCGACCACTACATCACCCGCCTGACGCACGCCATCCAGGTCGCGCAGATTGCGCGCTCCGTGGCCCGCGCGCTAAACCTCAACGAGGACCTCACCGAGGCCATCGCCCTCTCGCACGATCTCGGCCACCCGCCCTTCGGCCACGCCGGGGAGGAGGCGCTCAACGAGGTCGTGCCCGGCGGCTTCCGCCACGCCGAGCAGACGCTGCGCGTCGTCGAGCGGCTGGAGAAGGACGGCGCAGGCCTCAACCTCGCGTGGGAGGTGCGCGATGCGCTGGCCACGCACTCCAAGGCCCCGTCGTCGCTGGAGGCCACTCCCTGGGGCGTCGCCAGCACGCTGGAGGGCCAGGTCGTGAGCCTGGCCGACGGCATCGCGTATATTAATCACGACATCGAGGACGCGCTACGCGCGGACCTCATCGCCGCCGCCGACCTGCCGCGCGCGGCCATCGCCGTGCTCGGCGAGCGGCACGCCGAGCGCATCAACGCCATGGTGTGTGACATCATCGCCACCAACTGGGAGCGCGTCCGCGCCGGTGAGAGCAGCGTCGGGCAGACGGTCGGCGACTACCGTCGCCTGGCCGAGGACCTGGTCCAGCGTGCCGAGCGCGGCGAGCGCACGCTGCGCATGAGCCCGGCCGTGCGCGAGGCGACCGACGCGCTGCGCGGCTTCCTCTTCGAGCGCGTCTACTGGGCGGAGTTCTCGCGGCCGGATATGCGCAAGGCGCGCGACCTCGTCCAGCGGCTCTATACCTACTTCTGCACGCGCCCTGAAACCCTGCCGCCCGAGTTCGCCCGCGCCCTGGCCGACGAGCCGGTCGAGCGCGTCGTCTGCGACTATGTCTCGGGGATGACCGACCGCTTCGCGCTCCAGACCTTCGAGGACCTCTTCGTGCCACGACTCTGGTCGGTGGTGGGCTGAGCATGGCCACGAGCGACGCCATCGCGCAGATCAAGGAGCGCCTGAGCATCGCCGAGCTGATCGGCGCGCACGTCGCCCTGGCCCGCGCCGGGCGCAACCTGCGCGGCCTCTGCCCGTTCCATACCGAGAAGACGCCCTCGTTCTACGTTTTCCCCGACCAGGGCACGTTCCACTGCTTCGGCTGCGGGGCGCACGGCGACGCCTTCACCTTCCTTATGCGCGCGCAGCAGGCCGACTTCGGCACCGTCCTGCGCGACCTGGCCCAGCGCGCCGGGGTGACCCTGCCCGACCGCCACGCCGCGGCCCGCGAGGATGCGCGCGCCGAGCGCCTGCGCCAGGTGCTAGAGGCCGCCGCGCGCTTCTACCAGCACGCCCTGCACGAGGCCCGCGAGGCCGAGCCCGTGCGCGCGTACCTGGCACAGCGCGGCATCGAGCCGACCACCCAGGAGCGCTTCCAGCTTGGCTACGCGCCGGCGCCCGGCGACGCGCTCTGGCGGCACCTGCGCAGCCAGGGCGTCGAGCGGCCCGACGCGCTGGCGGCCGGCCTGCTCGTCGAGCGCGACGACGGCAGCCTCGGCGATCGCTTTCGCCAACGGGTCATGTTCCCCATCCGCGACGGCCAAGGCCGGCTGACCGGCTTCGGTGGCCGCGCCACCGGCGAGAGCCACCCCAAGTACCTCAACAGCCCGCAGACGCCCCTCTTCGACAAGGGCGCGACGCTCTACGCCCTCGACCAGGCGCAGACGGCCATCCGCGAGGCCGGCGCCGTGGTCGTCGTCGAGGGCTACGTCGACGCCATCGTCGCCCAGCAGGCCGGCTTCGGCAACGTCGTCGCCTCGCTGGGCACCGCGCTGACCGAGCGCCAGGCGCGCCAGCTCAACCGCCTCGCCGGGCGCATCGTACTCGCGCTCGACGCCGACGCCGCCGGCGACCTGGCGACCCAGCGGGGCATCGAAGTACTGATACGTGCGCTGCGCGGCCGCGAGATCCAGCGCGCCGTCGGCCCACACGTCTTGCGGCCACAGCAGGTGGTCGAAGTCGAGCTACGCATCGTCCGCCTGCCGCCCGGCCAGGATCCCGACGAGATCATCAGCCGTGACCCGCGCACCTGGGAGGCGCTGTGCGCGCAGGCCATCGTGCCGGTGGAGTACTACCTCGGCCTGGCCGCCGAGCGCTTCGACCTACGCGCGCCGGCCGGCCGGCGCAGCGCCATCGCCCTCCTCGCGCCGATCATCGACAGCTACGACTCCTTCGACCGCCAGCATCACCTCCAGCGCCTGGCCCTGCTCCTGGGCGTGCACGAGCGCCAGGTGGTGCAGCAGCTCGCGCGCTCTAGTCCACAGACAGCACAGGCGCGGCGCGGGCAGTACGACCTGCTGGAGGAGATGGCCGCCCGCACGCGCGGCGGCCCGCCGGCGGTCGAGCGCTACGCCATCGCCCTGCTGCTGCGCGAGCCCGGCGCCGGCGCCCTGGCCGCACAGATGGACGCGGCCTATCTGACCGACCCGCGCGCGCACGCGCTGCTGGCGCACCTGCTGGCACACCGCGACGCCGGCGGCGGGGTGGACGCCGAGCAGGCGCGGGCGACGCTCGACGAGGAGCTGGCGGCGATGCTGGACGAGATCGACGCGCAGGCGACTGCCTGGCTGCCCATCGACCCCTCGGCACTGCCGAGCACCGCGGCGGCCCTCTGGCAGCACCTGCGCCTGAGCCATCTCGACTGCGAGCAGGCGCAGGCGCGCACTGCGCTGGCCGAGGCGCAGGCAGTGGGCGACGTGGACACCGCGCGAACGCTGCTGAAGCGCATCGCGCAGATCAACACCGAGGTGTATACGCTCAAGCGCGCCGGGGCACAGCGCAGCGCGACGGCGCTGGACGCGCTCAGCGCGGCGGTGGCCGGCACGGCGGCGACATCGTAGTGCCAGCGCCGTAGCATCACGCCGTAGAATGACGCCGTAGAATGACGCCGTAGAATCGCGATAAGAATCATGGCGGAGTAGCTTGGGAGAGCTGCGATGCTGGGCGAGAGCGACGCGGGCGTAGATAAGGTCAACGCGCCCGAGCGCGCGGTCCGCGGGCCCGGCGAGCCGCGGGCCGAGGCGCCGGGCATCGCCAGCCTGGGCGATCCCGACCCGTCGACCGAGCCCAACGGCCGGGCGCACGACGAGGGCTTGGCACCGCCGCTGCTTTCGGTGCAGGTGGCCGAGGTGCCGGCGGACCTCGAGCCCCTGCCGCTCGACGCCGACACCGAAGACCCGGTGCGTATGTACCTGCGCGAGATCGGCCGTGTGGTGCTGCTCACCGGCGACGACGAGCGCCGGCTGGCCGGGCACATGGAGCTGGCCCGTGCGCTCGCCGAGCTGCGCGAGCGCCTGCTGCCACCGCACATCGGCCCCGAGGGCGACGTCGAGATCGCTACGCACATGTACGCCGAGCTCCTACGCGACGCCGACCTGCTCCACCTGGTCATTACGCAGGCTGGTCTGCCGGCCGGCAGCGCGTGGTGGGTCGCCTTCGACCATCCCGCGGTCCGCGCTCTGCTCGACAACGAGATGCCGCCCGCGCTGCTGGCCGCCGTAGCCGTCGGCCGCGCGACGACGGTCGAGTGCGCCGTGCAGCTCCTGCTGATGCTTTCGGCGTACACACGCCTCTGCCCTCCCGTCCTGTGGGATATCTTGCGCGTACAGACGCGCGACTCGCTACCGCCGCCGCACGCGGCGCGCGCCTGGTTACGGCGGCGCCCGCTCGAGGTCAGCCAGCATTTCGCCGCCGTGCAGCGCCGCGGCAATCATGCCCAGCGCCACCTGGTCGAGGCCAATCTGCGGCTCGTCGTCAGCGTGGCGAAGAAATATCTCGGGCGCGGCCTCCCTATGCTCGACCTCATCCAGGAGGGCAACCTCGGCCTCCTGCGCGCCGTCGAGAAGTTCGAGCACCGCCGTGGGTACAAGTTCAGCACCTACGCCACCTGGTGGATCCGCCAGGCCATCACGCGCGCTATCGCCGACCAGGCGCGCACGATCCGCATCCCCGTGCACATGGTCGAGACCATCAATCGCCTCATGCGCATCTCGCGGCGGCTGGTGCAGGAGCTGGGGCGCGAGCCGCTCGCCGAGGAGCTGGCGCTGATGATGGAGTTTCTTGACGAGCGCACGGAGGTCGAGCTGCACCGGCTATCGCGGCAGCGCGCGACGCCGACCCTCAGCCGCGCTCTGCTCGGCCCTGAGCCGACAGAGGCCGAGCTCCGGCGCTGCGAGATCCTGGCCTCGTTCCTCCTCACCCGCCTACACCGCCTGTCGCGCAGCCTTTGCGCCGACCTCCACCGCGGCGCGGCCAAGGTGCGCGAGATCGTTAAGTTCGCCCAGGAGCCGGTGTCGCTGGAGTCGCCGGTCGGCGAGGAAGAGGACAGCCACCTAGGCGACTTCATCGAGGACCCGACGGCGCCACCGCCGGTCGAGCTGGCCTCGCGGCGTCTGCTGCGCGAGCAGGTTGAGACGGTCCTCAACTCGCTGAACGAGCGCGAGCGCGCGGTGCTGCGGCTGCGCTTCGGCCTGGAGGACGGCCGGCCGCGCACCCTGGAGGAGGTCGGCCGACACTTCCAGGTGACGCGCGAGCGCATCCGCCAGATCGAGGCCAAGGCCCTGCGCAAGCTCCGCCACCCGACGCGCAGCCGCTGGCTCAAGGACTTCGCCGAGTAGCCGCTGGTGCCGACGCGGTAGCCGCGCGCCGCCCGCGCCGGCCCGGCTCCCGGCGCGGGCGGGCGGGCCGCCTGGCGCGTCGGCAGGCGGGAGGTCCCCAAGTTCCGCTGACGGTGGCCTTCGGTCAATATGTGGAACTGCAATTCGGACGTGAAGGGTCTCTTGGGCCGGTAAGCGTCGTTACGGGAACAATTCGAACTGGCCGGCACAGCCGGCAGCGGGTTGGCGTCTGTATGACAAGGCGAGGTGCTGGCCGCGGTGGGCGGGGGCCAGCAGACGACTGACGTGGCGGCGCTGGTCTGGGATGGGGCGCCGAGCCACCGGGACGAGGACGTCCATGCGCTGGGACTGCTGCTGATCGGGCTGCCGCCTTACAGCCCGGAGCTGAACGCCGCGGAGCGCATCTTCGAAGAGTTGCGGCGGGCGATCGAAGGCCGAGTCTACCCGACGCTGGCCGACAAGGTCGTGGCCGTGGAGGCCGGGCTAGCCAGGCTAGACGCGGACCCCGCCAGGATCCGCTCACTGGCCGGCCGGGACTGGATTGAGGCCACCGTCCAGCAAGTCGCAGCGATTAGTGCGGCATCATCAAAGCGGACTGATATAAGACTAAATCGGTGTAAAGGTGGCGGAGAGCCCTCGCTCAGCAGGTTGGTATAATATTTCCCAGCAGGCTGCCACGCCGCAGCATGCGGCATAAATCCTAGTTAGGCCGCGAACGCCGCACGGCCTGATTGCGTCGGCTGAGGAGTTCGATGATCACAAATCGTCTGCAGCTCGCCCTTGAACGACTCCAGCCTTCCGACTGGGACAGATTCGAGAAGCTTGCGTCTGCGTTTCTCGCCTCCGAGTTCGACCACTTGCGCACGACAGCGAGCCCGTCCGGCGACAACGGCCGCGACAGCGAATTATTCGCTCCGGCAACTGAGCCCAAAGTTCTGCTGCAGTACTCTGTCTCGGCTGATTGGGCCAGCAAAATACGCCGAACTGTGCGGCGCATTCAGGGGACCTTCCCGGACGCCCTCGTGCTCGTGTTCGTAAGCAATCAGGTGATCGGCGCATCGGCCGATCCAATCAAGCGCAAAGTCCGCCAAGACCACGGCCTTTCGCTCGACGTGCGAGACCGAAACTGGTTTGTGGACCGCGTTCTCGGTTCTCCGGCGCACGAGAAGGCTGCCGAAGAACTCGCGCAGGCCATTGTAGACCCCTACTTGGCGTCAGCCGGAGTCACGTCATATGCGCCTTCGGATCTGTCTTCCCCCGAGGCCATCGCAGCGGTTACCTTCCTCGGGCTCCAGTGGCGAGATGACCTTCGCGGAAAAGGCCTCACCAAACTCGCATTCGAGGCC
>JACQUS010000505.1 GCA_016210125.1 Chloroflexota bacterium
CTCGCGCAGCACCTCCTCCGTATGCTGGCCGAGCGTCGGCGGCGCCCTGCGCACCGCGCCCGGCGTGCGCGACAGCTTCGGCGCCACGCCGGCGACCTTGATGCGCCCTAAGCGCGCGTGCTCGACCTCGACGAGCATCTTGTTGTGGCTGATCTGCGGGTCAAGCCAGGCCTCGGCCAGGTCGTTGACCGGCGCGGCGATGACGTCGGCGTCGATCAGCGCCTTCATCGCCTCCTTCCACGTGACCGAGGCAAACCACTTGCGAATCTCGGCTTCCAGCTCCTCGCAGTGGTGCAGGCGCTTCATGTTGCTCGTGAAGCGCTCGTCGGCCGCCAGGTCCGGCCGACCCATGGCCTGGCAGAGGTTGCGGAACCACTTGTTGCTGAACAGCGGGACGAGGATGTCCTTGCCGTCGCGGCAGCGGAATGTGTTGTACGGCGCGAAGAACGGGCTGGAGTTGCCCGTGCGGGGCGTCAGGTACTGGACGACGGAGTACTGCCCGACCTCGCGCGGCTGGACGTGGATCAGGCCGTCGATCAGCGACAGCTCTATGCGCTGGCCGATGCCCTGCCGCTCGCGCGCCCACAGGCCGACCATCGCCGCGTAGGCGACCAGGTTGGCGCAGGTGGCGTCACCGATGGCCACCGAGGTGCGCAGCGGACCACCGCCGGGCAGGCCCGTCGTGCTCATGAAGCCGGTGAGCGCCTGGGCTAGCGGGTCGATGCCCGGCCGCCCGGCGTAAGGGCCTGACTCGCCGAAGGTGCTCACCGAGATATAGATGATGCGTGGGTTGTGCTGCACCGTGTGCTCGTAGCTGACGCCCAGCCTCTGCTCGGCGTCGGCACGCATGTTCTCGACGACGACGTCGGCCGTCTTGACCAGCCGGTAGTACACGTCACGTCCGTCTGGCTTGGTCAGGTCGAGGACGATGCCGCGCTTGTTGCGGTTCACGCCGATGAAGAGGCCACTCTCGTTGGCGAGGCCGGGGCTCATGGTGCGCGACTCGTCGCCGGCGGGCGGCTCGATCTTGATCACGTCGGCGCCCATGTCGCCAAGCAGGGTTGCGCCGTACGGCCCGGCGAGGATCGTCGCTATGTCGAGCACGCGGATACCTTCCAATGGTAGAGCCATTGTTACCTCCGAATCCGGCACATCATAGCGCCTGCGCGTGGCCTCGACAATGCCAGCCGAGCACGCTATGCTGGCGCTTGGCGGGAGGAGAGCGGTGAAGGACGCAGCGACGTACGACACGGAGTTCGGCACTGCGCTCCAGGGCTCGAGCGACCCCACCGACAAGCGCGCCGGCGAGCCGGGGCCGAGCAGCTTCCGCCCGGCGGTGCTCGGCCGGCGCTGGGCCGCCGTGGCGACGCACTACCTCGCGACCGGCGCCGCGGCGCGCCTGCTGGAAGCCGGGGGCAACGCCGTCGACGCCGGCGTCGCTGCCGGCCTGTGCCTTGGTGTGCTCGAGCCGCACATGACCAACATCGGCGGCGTCGCGCCGATCGTGGTCTACGACCGGGCGCGTCGGTCCGTATCCACTGTCGCCGGGCTGGGCACCTGGCCGCAGGCCGCGACGCTCGAAGCGTACACGGCGCGCTACGCCCACGACATGCCCCTCGGCATCCCGCACACCGTCGTCCCGGGCGGCATGGACGGCTGGCTCGTGGCCCTGCAGCGCTGGGGGACCAGGGGCTTCTCGGAGGTCTCGCGTCCGGCGCTCGAGCTGGCCGCCGATGGCTTCCCCATTTACCCGCGCATGCACTTCTGGCTGGAGAAGTCAGCCGTTGACCTGCGGAAGATGCCCACGTCGGCCGCCGTGTTCCTCAGCGACGGCGCCGTGCCGCCGCCGCGCAGCATCCTGCGCCAGACGGCGCTAGCACGGACCCTCGACCGCCTGGCGACAGCCGAGCGCAGCGCCGACGGCGGCCGGGAGGAGCGCCTCCAGGCAGTGCGCGACCTCTTCTACCGCGGTGAGATCGCCCGCGAGATGGCCGCCTTCGCGCAGGCGCACGGAAGCTTCCTGGCGTACGACGACCTCGCCGGCTACGAGGCGCGCGTCGAGCCGCCGGCGATGGCCACCTACCGCGAGCGCTACCAGGTCTTCGCCTGCGGGCCATGGTGCCAGGGGCCGGTGCTGCCGATGGCGCTGAGCATCCTCGAAGGCTTCGACCTGCGCGGCCTCGGACACAATACGCCGGCCTATCTGCACGTGCTGGTCGAGGCGCTCAAGCTGGCTCTGGCCGACCGCTAGCGCCACTTCGGCGACCCGCGCCTCGTCGACGTGCCGCTCGACGCGCTGCTGTCCAAGAGCTACGCGGCCGAGCGCCGCGCCCAGATCGACCCGCGGCGTGCCTACCCGGCCATGCCAGCGGCCGGTGAGGTCGCGCGGCGCGCGCCGGCCGGCGAGCTGGTCGGCGCCGGCGCAGCGCCCGGCGGCGACGACCCGAGCTGGCGCGACACGAGCTACATCGCCGTCGTCGACGCGGCCGGCAACGCCTTCTCGGCCACGCCCAGCGACCCGGGCTTCTCCAGCCCGCTCATCCCCGGCCTCGGGATCATCCTCTCGTCGCGCGGCCGGCAGTTCTGGCTCGACCCGGCGCACCCGTCGGTCATCGCGCCGGGCAAGCGCCCACGGCTGACGCCGAATCCGGCGTTGGCCCTGCGCGACGGCGAGCTATTTATGCTCTTCGGCTGCCCCGGCGGCGACGGGCAGACGCAGGCCATGCTCCAGGTCTTCCTGAACGTCGTCGAGTTCGGCATGAACCCGCAGGAGGCCGTCGAGGCGCCGCGCGTGCAGAGCCACAGCTTTCCAAACTCGTTCTGGCCGCACGCCTACACGCCGAACCGCCTGAGCGTCGAGGAGCGCATCCCCGACGCGGTGTATCGGGGCCTCTCCGAGCTGGGCCACGGCGTCGAGCGCTGGCCGGCGCTCTCGCCAGCCCTCTGCGCCGTCTGCGCGGTCCAGGTCGATCCGGCCACCGGGACGCGCGTCGCCGGCGCCGACCCGCGGCGCGACGCCTACGCCCTGGTAGGCTAGCCGGAGATCGCTGCCAGCGGCACGGTGAACGAGAAGGTGCTGCCGTGGCCGAGGCCCGGGCTCTCGGCCCAGATGCGGCCGCCCATCTCCTCGACGATCTGGCGGCAGATGGCCAGCCCCAGCCCGGTCCCCTCGATGCCGTGCTGTCGGTGCTCCTCGACGCGATAGAACTGCTCGAAGAGCCGCGCCATAGCGCCTGCCGGCAGCCCGAGCCCCTGGTCGCGCACCGAGACGACGAGTCGCTCGCCCTCAACGCGCGCCGAGATGTGGATGTCCCCGCCGCTCGGGCTGTACTTGATGGCGTTAGACACGAGGTTCATCAGCACCTGCGTGAGCCGCTCGGGGTCGGCGTGCACGATCAGCGCGCGCGCCGGCAGCTCCGCGAGCAGCCGGTGCTGGGTGAGCCGCGGGGCGAACTGGTACTGCACGTTGCTGAGCACGTCGTGGAGCGC
>JACQUS010000040.1 GCA_016210125.1 Chloroflexota bacterium
ACATCTCGGCGTCGTCGGCAGTGTTGACGACCAGCGTCAGCTCGCCCGGCGGCAGGGCGCCGTAGAGGCCGACGGCCAGCTTGGCCCCGCCGACGCCGCCGGCCAAAGCGACGATCATCGGAACTCCACGAGCAGCTCGGGCTTCACGCGCGGCGGTAGCAGCACGTCGCGCGGCGGGTAGCCGACCAGCACCAGCGCCTGCGGCTCCCAGTCGCCCGGCAGCTCCAGCGCCGCGCAGGCGATCTCGGGACAGAACAGCGGCGCGCAGATCCAGCCGGTCGCCAGGCCGCGCTCGTGCGCTGCGAGGAGAACGTTTTCGATCGCAGCACCGAGGCTCTGCGAGGCCATCAGGTGCTCGGCGCGCTGGCGCACCGCGTCGGGGTAGACGTGCATATCGCGCATGCTGATGCAGCAGACGACAAGCGCTGGAGCGCCCATAATGCGCTGGTGCGAGCGCCCGACCCGCCCGGCGACCTCCTCGTCGGCTGCGCCGTCGGCCCGCAGGTCGAGCTCCCAGCGGTGGCCCATCTCCTCGGCCAGCCGGCGCTGCCAGGCCGCGTCGGTGACCACGACGAAGCGCCACGGCTGCGTGTGGTGCGGCGACGGCGCCCAGCGCGCCGCCTCGAGGATCTCCCGCACGAGCTCCGCCGGCACAGGATCGGGCGCGAAGAGGCGGAACGACCGCCGGCCGAGCAGCGCATCCCGGAGCGAGAGCCGCTTGGCGAGGGTCATGCGCGTCCTCCCACGCCGACGGCGGCTGGCCGCCGCGGAGCGAGGCCACGGGCGGCCAGCTCGGCGGCCAGCCAGCCCCAACTCACCGGCGGCACGTCCCAAACGGCGCTGCCGCCGACACTCAGGCCGTCGAGCGCCAGCGCAGGCCCGTCGGCCCAGCTCAGCCCGACATCGGGCCATTCCTTGCCGAGGTACAGGCGCGCGTAGGCCAGCGCGCGCAGGCGCTCCTCCGGCGGGACCGCCGGCTCCGCGCGAATGACCAGCCCGTCGAACGCGCCGCTGGACAGGTGCAGAGTGCGCAGCCGATCGAGCGTCGCGACGCGCTCCGCCCAGCCCTCGCCGGCGCGCAGGGAGAATCGCGGGCGGTAGCGGCGGCCGGCCGCGGCGCGCAGGGCTGCCTCGCGCGAGGCGTCCAGTGTGCAGACCAGGTCGTCGGGGGCGGGCAGGCGAAGGCTGGAGGCGCTGCCGAGGCCCGACCGACGCTCGGACGTCGGAGCGTCGGCGGCCGCGCCAGGCGCCTCGAGGCGCACGTCCGCCGGCGCGGCGATGGCTCGCAGCCGCCGGGCGGCCGGCGACCAGTCGGCCCGGACCTCGGGATAGACCGGCAGGCGCTCGCGCAGCCCACAACCGATGGCCGCCAGCGCGCGCTCTATGTCCGGCGGCGGCGGGAAGCGGTGGTCGGGGTTGATGTGGTCGACGTCGGGCGAGACGCCGCCCAGGTCGTTGGCCCCAGCGCGCACCAGGTCAACGTAGTTGGCGTTCAGGTTCGGGGGGATCTGGATCGACATCGCGGGCAAGATGGCACGCGCCAGCTCCACCGTCTCGACCATCAGCTCCGGTGGCGGCTCAGGATGCCCAGCCATCGGCGTGCCGGGGCGCGCGCGGAAGTTCTGGACGATGATCTCCTGGATGTGCCCGTACTGCTCGTGCAGCCCTCGGATCGTCCCCAGCGTGGCGCGCCGGTCAGCCGCCGACTCGTCGATGCCGACGAGTATCCCGGTTGTGAACGGGATGCGCAGCTCGCCGGCGGCCCGCAAGAAACCCAGCCGCGCCGCCACGCGCTTGCCGCGCGCCCCGCGATGCGCCGGCAGGTCGTCGTTCACCGACTCGAGCATCAGGCCCATCGACGGATTGACCTGGTGGAGCTGCTCCAGATGCCGCGGCGCGACGACGCCGATGTTGGTGTGCGGCAGCAGACCCTCGTGGAGGGCCATCTCGCACAGCTCGAACACGAAGTCGACGTAACCTTGATCGTTGACCGCGAAACCCGGCTCCAGCCACGGCGCGTCACCGGACATAATCAGCGCCTCGCGGCAACCGGCGCGATAGGCCTGGCGCATCAGCGCGCGGGCCTGGCTGCGCGGGATCAGCCCGTCCGTGGCCGACCAGAAGGAGCAATAGCGGCAGCGCAGATGGCAGGTGTAGGTCGGCACAATAGTGATGCTGCGCGAGAAGGTGACGATGCGCATCGTCGTCGCTTACCTCTTCGGCGGATGCGCTCCAGCGCTGATGATGATAGCACGCGCAACGTGCACCACGAAGGTGGCGTGCGCCACCCTATCTCCACAAACAAGGAGTTGCAGAGGGGACCACGTCCCCTCTGCAACTCCCCTTTCATCACCTCCGCTGGCCGCAGAGGCGTCCGCAGCACCGCCGATCCAGGACAAAGGGTATGATCCGATTAACGTTTCACGTCTGTGGACAGGGGAGGTGCGCTGTGGCGCAGCCCGACCCGCTGGCGCCAGCAGCGGTCCTGGACCTGCTCTGTCAGCTCGTCCGCTGCCCGTCGGTCAACCCGACGCTGGTGCCCGACGAGGGCCACAGCGAGGCGGCGATCGCGGCGCTGGCGCGGGATTGGCTGGCGGCGCGCGGCGTGCGCGCCGGCCTCGAGGAGGCCACGCCCGGCCGGCCGAACGTCGTGGCCGAGGTTGGTGATGCGGGCGGGCCGACGCTGGTGCTCTGCGCGCACCTGGACACCGTGGGCACGGCCGGCATGACCATCCCGCCCTTCGAGCCGCGCGTCGAAGGCCGGCGCGTCTATGGCCGCGGCAGCTACGACATGAAGGGCGGGGCCGCCGCCGCGATGGCCGCCGCTGCGGCGCTGGTCCGCGAGGAACTGCGCGGGCAGGTGCTCGTGGCGCTGGTGGCCGACGAGGAGGACGCCAGCGTCGGCGCGAGCGCCTTCGTCCAGCGCCACCGCGCCGACGGCTGCGTCCTCAGCGAGCCGAGCGACGGCAAGCTGATCTTGGCGCACAAGGGCTTCGTCTGGGCTGAGCTGCTGACGCGCGGGCGCGCCGCGCACGGCAGCCTCTGGGAGCTGGGCGTGAGCGCCATCGGCAAAATGGCGCGCGTCGTCGTCGAGCTGGAGCGCTTCGATCAGGAGGATCTGCGTCGGCGCACCCACCCACTTCTCGGCCCGGCGTCCATGCACTGCGGGCTGGTCCAGGGCGGCGTGGGCCTCTCGACCTACGCGCCGGAGTGCCGGCTAAAGGTCGAACGACGCACGCTGCCGGGCGAGACGCCCGCGGAGGTGCAGCACGAGCTGGAGGAGGCCTCGTGGCGCGCCGGCGAGGACGCCGAGGTGCGGCTGCTGCTCGACCGCCCGGCTCTGGTCTGCGACCGCGAGGCCCCGGTCGTGCGCTGCCTACGCGAGGCCGTGACCGCCGTCACCGGAGAGCTGCCCACCGAGGCCGGCGTGCCCTACTGGATGGACGCGGCGCTGTTCGCCGCCGCCGGCATTCCCACCGCCAACTACGGCCCCAGCGGCGCCGGGGCACACGAGCCGGTCGAGTGGGTGGACCTGGACTCGGTCGTCACCTGTGCCCGCGTGCTGGCCGAGGCGGCGCGGCGCTTCTGCGCCAGCCGGCCGGGCTAGCCCCTTAGCCTGGCCGCGCCGCCCAAGGCAGGCCGTGTAGGACGGGGCTTTCCTGCTTCTCGCTGTCGAGCTCGACGCCGAGTGCGCAGGCAATGCGGCTGACGAAGTTGTACCAAGCCGCGACGACGGCGATCTCGAGGAGATCCTCGTCACCGAAGCCGACGGCGCGGAGACGCTGCGCGTCCTCCTCGCCCATAGAGCCGGGCTCCAGCGTCAGCTTCTCCGTGAAGGCGAGCATCGCCTGCTCCTGCTCGTCGAGCGGCACGGCGCGCCAGTCGCGCGCAAGCTGGACAGCGACGTCGTCGGCGCGGCCGTCGGGCTCGGCCTGCCGAATGATCTCCTGACGGAGAGCCTCCCCGTGCGAGACCGTTCAATACGTGCAGCAGAGCAGCGCCGCAGCGACGGTGGCGATCATCTCGCGCCGCCGCGCGTCGACGTTCGGCGAGCCGCGACGAAATGCGGAGCGGAGGTGGAACGCGCCACGCAAGAGCTCCGGGTTGAGGCTCACGACGCGGGTGATGTTGCTCAGCTTGCCGGACGCCTGACGATGGAGCGCATAGAGCTCGGCCAGCTCGCCGGTCGCCTCTTCGTCGGGGATGGTGCGGACGTACGTCACCACTAACGCTCCTGACCCGCCGCGCGGCATATTGCTCGTAAGATACGCGATACGCGTATGATACGCGATACGCGTCGGCCCCGTGTTACAGTAGCTTTGGACAAGGGGAAGCGAGAGTCGACGGATGCGCAAGCGGGTCGTTGTGTGCATGAGCGGTGGAGTGGATAGCTCGGTCGCCGCCGCGCTCCTGGTCGGGCAGGGCTACGACGTGCTGGGCGTAACGCTCAACGTCTGGCCCAAGAATACGCCGGTGGAGGCGCTGGAGCGACCCGACGCCTGCTGCTCGCTCTCGTCGGTCGAGGACGCGCGCCGCGTCGCCGCACGCCTCGGCATCCCGCACTATGTGCTGAACGTCCGCGACGTCTTCCAGCACAAGGTCATCGACGACTTCGTCGCCGAGTACCGGCGCGGGCGCACGCCGAATCCGTGCGTGCGCTGCAACGAGCACATCAAGTTCGAGGCCGTGCTGCACCGCGTCCACGGGCTGGACGTGGGCCACGTGGCGACGGGCCACTACGTGCGCCTCAGCTACGACGCCGTCACCGGCCGCCACGTCCTGCGCCGCGCCGTCGACGCCGAGAAGGACCAGTCGTACGTCTTGAGCGTTCTCAGCCAGGAGATCCTGGCACGCAGCCTGTTCCCGCTCGGCGAGTACACCAAGGCGCAGGTGCGCGAGATCGCCCGCGCTCACGGTCTGGCCGTGGCCGATAAGCCGGAGAGCCAGGACATCTGCTTCGTCGCCGCCGGCTCGTACCGTGACTTCCTGCGCCGCCAGGACGCCGCGGCAGCGACCCCGGGGCCGATCCTCGACCGCGCCGGGCGCGTCCTCGGCCAGCATCAGGGCATCGCCTTCTACACCGTCGGACAGCGGCGGGGGCTTACCGTCGCCGGCGGGGAGGCGCGCTACGTCCTGGCCATCGACCCCGAGCGCAACGCGCTCGTCGTGGGCGACGCCGACGACCTGTTGGCGACGACGGTCGAGGTCGAGCACTTCAATCTGGTCGCCCTGCCGGCGCTGACCGAGCCGATTCCGGTGCGCGCCAAGGCGCGCTATCGTATGCCCGAGGAAGACGCCACGCTGGCGCCCGGGCCGGAGGCCCGCGTGGTCGTGCGCTTCGCCCGCCCGCAGCGCGCACTGACGCCGGGTCAGGCGCTCGTGTGCTACGACGGCGAGGCGGTCGTCGGCGGCGGCACCATCGCCCGCGTGGCAGCGTGAGGGACTGCGATGCTCACTGACGACAAGCTGGCGCGCGCCCGCGCCATCGTGGCCGAGTTGGAAAGCGTGCTGGTCGCCTTCTCCGGCGGGGTGGACAGCACGTTCCTGCTGTGGCTCTGCCACGACGTGCTCGGCGAGCGCTGTCTCGCTGCGACGGCCGTCTCGCCCAGTCTGGCCGCCGCGGAGCTTGCGGAGGCGCAGCGCTTAGGAGCGCACATCGGCGTGCGCCACGTCCTCGTCGAGACGCAGGAGCTCGACAACGCGGCGTACCGCGCCAACGGGCCAAGCCGCTGCTACTACTGCAAGAGCGCGCTGTTCACGCATCTCTTCCCTCTGGCGGCACGTGAGGGCCTGCGCCACGTCGTGTACGGGGCGATTGAGGACGACCGCGGCGACTTCCGTCCGGGCGCCGCTGCGGCGGCGGAGTGGGGCGCCCGTGCGCCGCTGCAGGAGGCCAACTTGACCAAGGCCGAGATTCGCGCCCTCTCGCGCGCCGCTGGGTTGCCGACGTGGAGCAAGCCGGCGATGGCCTGCCTCTCCTCGCGCATCCCCTATGGGCAGGAGGTCACGCCGGAGAAGCTCGCGCAGGTCGAGGCCGCCGAGGGCGCGCTGCGCTGCCGCGGCTTCCAGCAGGTGCGCGTGCGCCACCACGGCGACGTGGCGCGCATTGAGCTAGCGGCGGAGGACCTGGCGCGCTTCTTCGCCGGGGGGCACGCGGCGGCCGTGGCCGCCGAGGTAAAGGCCTGCGGCTTCGCCTTCGTCGCCGTCGACCTTGAGGGCTACCGCAGCGGCCGGCTGAACGAGGCGCTGCCGCTCGCGTTCAGCGCGCGGTCGCGCGGCGACATCTGCGATAACCCCGATAACCCCTCGGGCGCGGGGTGCGGCCGCGACGACGGCGCTCAGGCCCTCCACGACCTGCGATAACCCCTCGGGCGCGGCGTGCGGCCACCGCGCTGAGTAGGTGATCCTGACGAAGTGGTTTCCGGACGGCGGAGTGACGGATATCACGCGAAGCAGTGATGCACGTCCTTGACAGACGGCTGGCGTCGGGGCGTAGCGTAGGTAGCTACACGGATGGCCACCCGACCCGCTCGTGCGCTCCCGCGCGCCGCGCGGGCGCACGTCGAGTGCGTGACGCGCGCGGGGTCTGCCGTTGGCGACGGCAAGCGCCACGGCAGGTTGCAGCTTGCGGCGCAGCGAGCACGGCGCGTCGGGAGGCTTCCCCTCGCCAGAGGGCCCTTTCTCAGGGCAGGAAACAGCCGAAGGGAGACGCTGATGGAGCGTACGACGACGCAGTTGCGCAGGCTGCTAGCCAGGGGTGAGCTCATCGTCGCTCCCGGGGCCTACGACGCCGCGAGCGCGCGGGTGATCGAGAGCCTGGGGTTCCCGGCTGTCTACATGGGCGGGAACGCGACGGGGATTCACCTGTGCACCACCGAGCCGCTGACGACGCTCACGGAGACCGTCGACGCCGCGGTACGTATCGTGCGCGGCATCGAGGTGCCGCTGATCGCCGACGCCGATGCTGGCTTCGGCGACGCCGTGCACACCTATCGCACCATCCGCGAGCTAGAGCGCGCCGGCGTCGCGGCCGTGCATTTGGAGGACCAGCTCTACCCGAAGCGCGTGCACTACCACCGCGGGCAGGGGCGGCTCATTGAGCTGGCGGAGGCCAAGGACAAGCTGAACGCGGCGCTCGACGCTCGACGCGATCCCGACTTTGTCATCATCGCCCGCACCGACGCGATGCTGGCAGTCGGCTCGCTGGAGATGACCATCGAGCGGCTGCTCGCCTATCGCGAGCTCGGCGCCGACGTGCTCATGGTGGCCGGCCGGTCCACCCCAGAGCAAGGCCGCGCCATCCGGCAGGCCGTGCCTGACACGCCGCTGGTGTGGCTCAGCGGCACCAGCCTCGGCGGGCCCGAGCTCTCCACGCGCGAGATCGCCACCCTGGGCTACCAGATCGTCCTGTACTCGGGTCTGGCGATATTCGTCGCGCTTGAGGCCGTGATGCAGACCTTCGCGCACCTTCGTGACCACGGCACGACGGGGGTCAGCGACGAGCGTGTCGTGCCCATCGTGAAACGGCTCTTCGAGTTGGTCGGCATGCCCAAGTACTGGGAGATCGAAGCGCGCACCACCGAGCGCGCGTAGGTACAGCGGACGATCGTGTGGTCGGGTCTAGCCACCGCCGTGGGCGGATGTCAGGAGGACAGGTGATGCGGCTCGTCATCGCACTCGGGGCTGCGGTCTTGCTCGCCGGCTGCGCCAGCGCGGCCGCGCCTGCGCCGGCCGCCGCGCCGGCACCGCCCCCCGCGCCGCAGAGTGCCCAGCCGCCGGCGCAAGCGGCGCCGCAGCAGCCGGCAGCCGAGGCCAAGCCCGCCGCCAGCAAGCCGCCCCAGCCCGCCGCCGCGAGCAAGCCGGCACAGCCGCCCCAGCCGGCCGCTGCGAGCAAGCCCAGCGCCAGCCCCGCGCGGCTGGTAATGGGCGCGCCGCCCTCGGCTTCCGGCATCTACGTCTACACCGTGGCGCTCGGCAAGCTGCTGAACGAGAAGATTCCGGACGTCAACATCACGGTGTCGGAGGCCAGTGGAGCGCAGGCGAACATTAAGCGCATCTCCGAAGGACAGGTCGACATCGCGCTTGCGAGCTTCGTCGGCCTGTACCTCCCCTACGCCGGGCTGGATCCGGCCTATAAAGACAAGCCGCTCAAGGACGCGCGTGCGCTCTGGATCTTCGACGGCGCGGCGCAAATTTGGATGGTGCGTGAAGACAGCGGCATCACGACCTTCGAGCAGCTCGAGGGTAAGGACTTCAACGCCGGCGCCCAGGGTGGGGCCACCGCCGTCTTCGTGCAGCAGCTCGCCTTCCCCGTCCTCGGCATCAAGCCGCGCTGGTACGTCGGCGGATTGGCCGACGGGTTGGCAGCGCTCAAGGACCGCCGCATCGTCGGCATGGGCAAGGCGACGGCGGTGAAAGCGCCCGATCCTGTCATCGTCGACGCGATGACCAGCGCCAAGGTGCGTATCCTCAGTTGGACGCCGGAGCAGGTGGAGAAAGTTCGGGCGAAGTATCCCTTCCTGAGCACGGTCGAGATTCCGCCCGGCATCTACAAGGCGCCGTGGAACGAGAAGCCCATCACGAGCTGGCAAGACGGCCTGGGCATGTACACGCTCGCCAAGTTCAGCGACGACCTGGCCTATCGCTTCACCAAATCCGCCATCGAGGACTCCAAGCAAGTCAGCAGCATCCAAATCGCGGCCTACAAGGCCATCTCGGGCTTCGACATGGTGAGGGGCACCGTCGACATGAGCACGGTGCCGCTGCACGCCGGGGCGCAGAGGTACTTCCAGGAGATCGGTGCCAAGATTCCGGACCACCTCAAGGCGCCCGAGGCCAAGTAGCCCGGCCGGGTGGCCGTCGTTACCGTAGAGAGCGTAGTCGGTGAACGTGCCCCCGACGCGGCGCCGCCTACACGGCGTTGAGGTCGGCGGCACGGGCCATCCACGCCCCGGCCCGTCGCCCCGGCCCGCGCCGCATCGACAGCCGCCGGCCTACTCCGAGCGCAGCGCGTCGATGGGGTTGAGCGTGGCCGCGCGGTTCGCCGGGTAGATGCCGAAGAACAGGCCGACGGCGACGGAGACGCCGAAGGCCAGAACGATCGAGTCGACAGTGACCAGGGTCTGCAGCGCCGTCGCCGCGCCACCGGTAGCCGACGGGAGCTGCACGCGGCTCAGCAGCGAGGCCACGGCGCTGCCAACGGCGATGCCCAGCATGCCACCGAGCACGCTGACCGTAATTGACTCGACGATAAACTGCGCGAGGATATCCCGGCGGCGCGCCCCGACCGCCTTGCGGATGCCGATCTCGTGTGTCCGCTCGGTGACACTCACCAGCATGATGTTCATGATCCCGATGCCGCCGACCACCAGCGAGATGCCGGCGATCGCCCCGAGCAGCAGCGTGAAGGTGCCGAGAATCTGGTTGAAGGCCTCCAGGAACTCCTGCTGGCTCTGGATGGTGAAGTCGTCGGTATCCACGCGGTGGCGCGTGCGCAGCACCTCGCCGATCTCGGCCACGGCCTGGTCGATGAGCGCCTGGTCGGCCACCTGCACGTTGATCGTCGAGACTTGCGGGACGCCACTCACCGCGCGCTGGGAGAACAGGCGCACGACCATGGTGGTGATCGGCAGGTAGATCAAGTCATCCTGGTCGCCAAATGGGCCGGAGCCGCGCCGGGCCATCACGCCGATCACCCGGAAGCTGCCGCCGACGCCGCCGCGGGCCGTGATGCGCACCGCCTGCCCGACCGGGTCGCCCTCGGTGAAGAGCCGCTGCGCCACGGTAGAGCCGAGGACCGCCACCGGCGTGCGACTGTCCAGGTCGTCTTGCGCGAACCACTCGCCACGGGCCATCGTCGCGTTCCGCACCCCGAGGTAGCTCTGCGTGATGCCCAGCAGGCGCGTGTTCCAGTTCTGCCCCTGGCCGACCACCTGACCGAAGCCCATCAGCTCGGCGGCGGCGTCGGCCACGGTGGGGAGCTGTGCGAGGGCCTGCGCGTCGGTGAGCGTCAGCGTCGCTGCGCCGCCGGCCCCGGTCTGCACGCCGCCGACCGCCGTGGAGCCGGGCCGGACGAACAGCAGGTTGGTCCCCAGCCCCTGGATCTGTGCGGTCACCTGCGCCTGCGAGCCCGCGCCGACCGACATGAGCGCGACGACGGCCCCGACGCCGATGACGATGCCCAGCGTCGTCAGCGCCGTGCGCATCTTGTTCGCGCCGAGCGCCCGGAGCGCCACGCGGACGGTGAGCAGCGTGCTCATGGCGCCACCGCCGCCCTGCGCGCGTCTGCCGATGGGGCGCCGAGTGAGCGACCCCCGTTTGGCTGTGCCGGAGCGGCCTTAGCCGCAGCGGCCGCGGCCAGCGTGCGCTCGGCTTCGAGGAACAGGCCGTCCGGCACCGGCTCGTCGGCGACGACGCGCCCGTCGCGCAGGCGAATGATGCGTCGCGTGTGGTAGGCGATGTCGCGCTCGTGGGTGACGAAGATGACCGTGATGTTGAGGTCCATCTTCATCTTCCCGAGCAGGTTGATGATGTCCTCGCCGGTCCGCAAATCGAGGTTGCCGGTAGGCTCGTCGGCCAGGATCACTTCCGGCCGGTTCACGATGGCGCGGGCGATCGCCACCCGCTGCTGCTGGCCGCCCGACAGCTCGGACGGCAAATGGTCCATGCGGTTCCCCAGTCCGACCTGCTCGAGGGAGCCCGCGGCATCCCGGCGCGCCTGCGCCGGGGTCAACCCGGAAAAAATGCGGGCGATGGCCACGTTATCGAGCGCCGTCATGGAGGGGATGAGATTGAAGCTCTGAAAAATGAAACCGACCTTATGGCAGCGGATCCAGGCCATCTGGCCGGAACTCAGTTCCCCGAACCGGAAGCCCTCCATGATCACCTCGCCGTCCGAGGGCCGGTCCAGCCCGCCGATCATGTTGAACAGCGTGGACTTCCCGGACCCGGACGGCCCCATGATGGAGACATAGGTGCCACGCACGATGTCGAGCGTGATGCCGCGGAGCGCGTGCACCTTCTCCTCGCCCATCGTATAGACCTTCGTCACGCCTTCGACCCGGATGATGACATCAGCGCTCATTCTTCCACCCTCATGGCTTCCACGGGCTGTTTGCGCGCCGCCCAGTAGGCCGGCGCGATGGCCGCCGCCACCGACATCAGCGACCCGACCACCAGCGACACCACCACCGACTTCACCACCAGAAACGCCGGGAAAGCGGACCACACGAACCGCCCGTAGGCGAACGTGTTCACCAGCAGCCCCACCAGGAGCCCGAGCACCACGCCCAGCACCGTCCCCATGACGCCCTGCAGGGACGCCTCGATGAAAAACGTTTTCACGATGAACGCATCTTGCGCGCCCAGGCACTTGAGCGTCCCGATTTCCTTGATGCGTTCCGTCACGGACATCAGCATGGCGTTGATGATGCCGACCAGGCAGGTGA
>JACQUS010000498.1 GCA_016210125.1 Chloroflexota bacterium
AAGAACGCGGCGTATATGTCCTCGCGGATGAAGCGCGAGAAGTAGAGGAACGAAGGCGAGAGCGCGAGCAGGGCCGCCGTCGCCAGCGCGCCGGGGCGGCCAAGCCAGGACCGCAGGACGTAGGGCACGGCGACGAGCGCGGTGCCCAGCAATGCCGGGACGAGGCGCGCCGTGGCGTCCGTCGCCCCGAGGAGGAAATAGACCACGGCGTTGAAGATGTAAGGCACCGTGCCGTGCAGGAGGGGGTCGTGTGCGTAGCCGCGGCCGCGGAAAAGCTCGAGCGCATAGTACGCGTGCATGCTCTCGTCGTGGTGGAGGGCGCGCGCGCCGAGGTCCCAGAGGCGCAGGATCAGAGCCAGGGCAAGCAGGGCGGCGTAGGCCAGCAGCTCGCCGTCGAGCTGCAGGCGGCAGTCGAGTGGGGCGTCGGCGGCCTCGTCGCCCGGGCGGTGCTCGGCAGCGACGGTCATCGTCCCTCCACGGACGCTCCTAGCCTAGCATAGCTGACTGGTCCGGGAGTGGCGTGAGGCTAAGGACCCATCCGCCAGGTAGCGTCCGCGGCCATTGCCTCCTGCACGCGCTGTGCATATACTGAAGGCATAGGCATGTGGCACAAAATGAAGGCGCCAACCTGGCACACGGAGGCGCATCTCCGGCGATGAGGCGAACCGTACACGTCGACGACGAATTGCTCGAAGAGGCGCGGCGCGTGCTCGGCACCGACAGCATCCGCGCGACCATCGAGGCCAGCTTGCGCGAGGCCATCCGGCGTCGCCATCTCGAGGAGTTGCGGCGGTCGTTGGGCACCATGGACTTGGACATCACGAGCGAAGAGCTCGTGCGCCTGCGCGATGAGGACTGATCTCTGCCTTGTCGACTCCTCAGTTTGGCTCGACGTGTTGGCTACGGGACGTGGGGCAACCGTGCTACGTGAGCGCGTGGAAGGTCTGCTCGCCGCCGACCGGGTGGCCACGACGGGGATCATCCGGCTGGAAGTGCTGCGCGGCGCCAAGAGCCAGGATGACTACCTGCGCCTCGCGAAGCGTCTAGACGCTCTTCACCAACTGCCCACGACAGAGCAGCGCTGGGATGAGGCGGCGCAGCTCGGCTTCCGATTGCGACGGCAGGGCATTACCGTGCCTGGTACCGACCTCATTATCGCGGCAGTCGCGCTCGAGGCGCAGACGATGCTCATACACCGCGACTTCCACTTCGACGTCGTCGCGCAGCATGCGCCATTACGTGTCGAGAGCTACACCGCGAGCGCGAACGCCTGACGCGCTTTCCGTTGCGGGCCGCTCGTGTCTAGGCGCTAGGTCTACATAAACGTCATGGGCTCGAAGAGCACCTCACCCCGCGCGAAGCGGTCGAGGCTTAGCGCCGCTACGTCGACCGTGTGCGCGCGGCCGTCGGCGATCATCTCGGCCATGAGCTGCCCGGCGGCCGGCCCGTGCATGAAGCCGTGGCCGCTGAAGCCGGCCAAGACGTAGAGCCCCTCGACGCCGGGCACCGCGCTGATGATGCCGCTCTGGTCGGGCGTCATCTCGTAGAGGCCGGCGTAGGCGCTCATGATCTGAGCCTCGGCGAGGACTGGGACGCGCCGCACCACGCGCTCGACCATCTCCGGCACGAGGCTCCAGTCGGGCGTGGTGTCGAAGCTGCTTGGCTCGTCGGGCCGGTTGTAGCCCAGCAGGATGCCCTCGCCCTCGCGGCGCATCACAAAGCCGTCGTGCCGGTCGATGATGAACGGCGTCCGGGCCGGAATCTTGTCGAAGGGGAAGGGCGCAGTGAAGAACTTGCAGCGGCGCACGGGGAAGACCGGGATGTCGAGCCCGGCCAGCTTGCCGAGCTGCCCGGTCCACGGGCCGGCGGCGATGACCACGACCGGGGCCTCGAAGACGCCGAGGGTCGTCTGCACGCCGCGCACGAGCCGGCCGTCGTCCAAGACGAAGCCCACGACCTCGTGCTGCTGCTTGATCACGACGCCAAGCTCGCGCGCTCGCGCCGCGATGGCGGTGGTCGCCAGGTAGGGATCGGCGTAGCCGTCGCGCGGGGAGTAGGTCGCGGCTGCGAGGTCGGCGGTGTGCAGATAGGGGCAGAGCGCGGCGACTTCGGCGGGGCCGAGCAGGCGCACGTCGACGTCGAGGCCCTGTTGGAGCGCGACGATCTGGCGGACCTCCGCCAGCTCCTCCGCGGTGTGCCAGAGCAGCAGGTAGCCAGACTGCCGGAAGCTCGGATCGACGCCGAACTCGTCCTCGAAGTGCTCGAAGACGACGATGCTCTGCTTCGTCAGCTCGATGCCCACGCGCTGCGCGTACTGGTGGCGGATGCCGCCGCTGGCCAGCGCGGTCGAGCCCGAGCAGACCGTGTCGCGCTCCAGCACGACGATGCGGCCGAAGTGCCGGCGCGCGAGATGGTACGCGGTGCTGGCGCCCATGATGCCGGCGCCGATGATGATGGCGTCTGCCGTCTCGACCACGGCTCATCCTCCGGGCTGCCCGCTACAGGCAGCAGATGATCCGGCACAGCTCGCGCACGTCGGGGAGCTGTTCCAGGTTCTCCAGCAGCTCGATGGAGCGCTCACGCGCCGCCGGACTCAGCACCACGTCGGCACACTGGCGGTACTTGCCGAGCAGCTCGTCGCGGGTCAGTGGGTTCCGCGGATGGCCCTTCGGATAGGGCACGACGCGGCTGTGCTGCCGCCCGCCCTTCAGGCGCACGGTCAGCTCGCAGCCGAACTCGACCACGTCCTCGGCGAACTGCGGGTGCTCGGTGATGCGGACCTTGGCCATCAGCGCGCGGATGCGCGGGTCGCGCACCGTCTCGTCGGTGAAGGTGCTCATCGTCACCGCGCGGTCGATCAGCCCGGCGGCCAGCACGAAGGGCAGGCAGGTCTTGCCCTCGATGCCGCGCTGCGGGTCGGTGCGGATCAGCGTCTTGGCGATCCAGCGCGCCGCGCCGGCCCAGACTATCTCCTCGACGTCCTCCGGCCGCACGTCCTCGCTGCGCGCGATGTCGATCACCGCGTCGATGCCGGTATTGCTCGGCCCGCCGGCGGGGTAGAACTTGATCTGCGAGCCGGGGTTGATGACCTCCAGCGGATCGGCCCAGCCGGCGGTCAGCTTGGCCAGGTCGTGCTTGCCGGGCGCCGTGAACAGATTGGCCAGGCCCAGGGGCGCCTCGAAGATGCTCAGGTCGGCGTTGAAGCCCTTCTCGGCCAGCAACGCGGCGAGGACGCCGTTGCGCGCCGCGTTGCCGACGTGCAGGGGCATGGTCATCGTGCCGAAGTTCTGGCGCGTGCCGGCCGCCAGCGACGTGGCGCTGCCGAAGGCGTAGCGGAGCTGCTCGGCCGAGAGGCCCAAGAGCACGCCGACCGAGGCCGTCGCGCCGAGCGCGCCGATGACGCTGGTGTTGTGCCAGCCGAGGTCGTACATCAGCGGGTTCAGCGCGCGGCCGAAGCGCACCTCCAGCTCGAAGCCCATGAGGAAGGCGCGCAGCACGTCGCGGCCCGACGCGCCGCGCCACTCGGCCACCGGCAGGATGGCCGCGGTGATCGGCGAGCTGGGGTGGCCGACCAGCGCGGTGCCGTTGTCCTCCCAGAGGTGCGCGTGCGCGAGCACGCCGTCGGCCAGAGCGGCGTGCTCGACCGAGGTGCGGAAGCCGCCAGCGATGACGCCGGCCTCGGGGCTGCCGCCGCGCTCCTTGGCGTAGGCCGTGATGATGCGCGCCGAGTCGAGGATCGGGGCCGCCAGCGAGACGGCGACGGTGTCGAGGATGCGCTCCTTCGCCACCTGGATGGCCCGCGGCGGGGCTGCCTCCAGTCGGAAG
>JACQUS010000504.1 GCA_016210125.1 Chloroflexota bacterium
GCGTCAGGACGAGCGCGAGCGCGGCGTAGATCAGCCGCGTGACGATGAGCAGCCGGCGGCGGTCGACCTTGTCGGCCATGACGCCGCCGACGAGGGCGAAGAGCAAACTGGGTATGCTGCCGGCCGCGCCGACGACGCCCAGCAGCCAGGCCGAGCCGGTGAGTTGGTAGACCAGCCACCCCTGGGCGACGAAGTGCACCCAGTAGCCGGTCAGCGAGGCCAGCATGCCGAGCCACAGCAGGCGGTAGTCGCGGTAGCGCAGCGAGCGGAAGGTGTGCGCCAGCGCGAGGCCACCGACGTGCCAGGGCGGCCGCTGGCTGCCGCCGGACCGGTTAGCGGCGCTCATCGCCGCGTGCACGCCTGGAGTCGATCACCCTCTCCTGCCTTTCAAAGGGCGCTGCGCTCTACGCCTCGACCGGTAGCGCGAGTCGGCACCTGTTGCACGGCTGCGCCGCTACCCTAGGCTCAACAGAGCTCGTGGACACTCATCGAAACTCATCGAAACTCATGGTCACGCACGCGCTCTGGGTCGACCGCCGCCAGGGCCGCCAGCTCGGTGGCGCTCGGCGGCGGCGTGCGCGGCACGGCGGTGAGCGCCCCGAGGTCGAAGCCCGTCTGCGCCTGCACCTCGGCGGCGCTCGTGTGCGGGTGTATGCTCTCGACGCGAAGCTGGCCGTCGGCCATACGCAGCACGCACAGCGGCGTGACGACGCGGTCGAGTCGCCCGCTGGCCGTGGCGAAGTCGACACGCTCGACGAAGACGCGCGGCGTGTGCTGCGTGCGCCAGACGACGATGCGCCCGGCCGTGGGCATGATCGCCGCGGCGCCGCCGCCGCCCGGCAGGCGCACCTTCGGCCGGTCGTACTCTCCGATGGCGCTGGTGTTGATGCGCCCGGCGCGGTCGACCTGCGCCGCGCCCAGGAACACTACGTCGATGCCGCCGCGGGCGCAGAGGTCGTAGAAATCCTCGTTGGCGAAGATGGCCGTCGCGCCGACGGTGAGCGTCTGGTCGGTGCTGGACCACGGCAGGCGTGGCGGGCTGGGGTCGACGCCGCCGGCCACGCTCAGGTAGACGAGGTTGGGCGCGTGCAGGCGCTTGGCGACGTTCACTGCCACCATCGGCAGGAGCGAGCTGACGCCGTGCAGCACGCGCTCGCCGTCGCGCAGCAGCCGCGCCAGGCAGACGGCCATCAGGTCGACGACCGCCGCATCGCTCACCGCGCGGCCACCGGCGCGCCATCGGCCGCGGCGAGGTGCGCGCGCAGGCCGGCCGGGTCGCGCGACGCCGCCAGGTAGGCGCGGACGGCCGCGTGGTCAACCTCGTAGTCGGGATAGCAGGCCGCCGGCCAGGCGCCGCGCGGGGCGTGGACGACCGCGGCGACGAGGAAGTGCGGGACGAGCGTCAGCTCGGGCTGGCGCTGGAAGGCGGCCGTGTCGACAATGCGCTCGGCGGTGACGATCACCTGGCGTGCAGCGCGGCTCATCGTGCGGTCCCAGAACGGCGAGCCGTAGACGCGGGCGTTGCCCTGCGCGTCGGCCTCGTGGACGTGCAGGACGGCCCAGTCGGGGCGCAGCGCCGGGACGACGTAGACCTCCTGGCCGGTGTAGGGATCACGGACGGTCTTGAGCCCGCTCTGCGCCGGGATGTCCGAGCCGAAGAGGCCGGCGACGGGCATGAACGGCACCCCGAAGGCTGCGGCCCGCAGCCCCGCGTCGAGGCTGATTCAAGCGTGCTCCACCAGCCGCACGCGCCCCTGCTCGACCGCGGCGCGGTAGCTCAGGGCCATGCCGAAAGGCGGCTCGAAGGTCACGATGCCGGCGTAGACTGTGCCAACGCAGCCGGCGGCGCAGAGCAGGTCGAGGTCGTAGGCCGCCGACGGCTTGACGAAGATGAGATCGCGCCGTCCCTGCCGCGCCAGCTCGCGGGCGAGCGCCGCCGGGATGCGGTGCAGCAGGCTGCCGCCGAAGGCCACCGTGTCGCCGTCGCGCACGAGCGCCGCAGCCTCGGCCAGGCCCAGCAGCTTGGTCATCGCGGACTCTCCTGGCGCGCGATCGCGACCCGGCGGCCCACGCGGCGCGCCTCCCCTGGCCTATTGTAGCGCGGGGCGCAGACGGGCGAGTCGGGAGCCTGGCGGGGTGACTTCGGGGCGAGCAGCCACGATGCTATAGTGGTGCTATGCGGGCAGCAGGAGGTGCCGCGTGGCCACCCGAGCCTACGTGCTCATCACCACCGAGGTGGGCAAGACGAAGGACGTGGTCGAGCGGGCGCGGAAGATCACCGGGGTGACGATGGCCGACGTCGTGGCCGGCAGCTACGACGTCGTCGTCGTGCTCGAGTGCCCCGACGCGAACGCCATCGGCCGGCTCGTGCTCAACGAGCTGCACGGCATGCCCGGCCTGAAGAACACGCTCACGCTCATCGCCGTGAGCTGAGGGGCGCGCGCCCGAGCGGTCTTCCCACACGCCCGCCAGAGGACATTTCAGTGCCGAGCACCCTTTCGGGGGTACTCGGCACGCGCCGCCGTGGGGTGTCCCTTGCCGCCGAGACCCCGGAAACTCACGCCAATCCCCACCCGGTGCGACAACGTGTGAGGTCTCTATAGTCATACCGGCCCCACCGCAGCGGCAGAGACGGCGGCAGGCCGAGGAGTACACCGAACACGCTAAACAACACGAGCTCGAAATAGGCGTGCGTGCCATCGCTCATGATCGAGATATGATGCACTAGCGTTCTGAGCGGCACCACATCACCCAGTTTCGACCGCAATGCCTCCTGGGAGTCGGGTTTCCACGACCGCAAATCCTCTAGCGAGTTCTGATCGGTGCCAAACAGCAGTCTGATATCCTTACGCGGGAGGTAAACTGAGGATCCCGCAACCTCCGCGCCTTCGATAGCTGTACCTTCAATTGCGCAGGAACGAAGCGAGTCTAAAGAGGCGCCGATGGCCACCTGATGGCCCCCACGTAGCGCGATATATTCAATTGCTACCTTCGCAGCCAGACGGGTCAATGCAAGTCGCATTGGGGAAGCATCGACCGGTCCTCCACGCCGCTGAAAGAAGACCGGATCACGGCGGTGGATCGGCTCCGGATCGAGACGAACCGAAATGCCTTGGCGCTGTCGTCGCCGTACCATTTCCTCAGCCCTTGCGAGCGCGGCTTCACGGGTCTCACCTGTGACGAAGAGGTCTCGGCCAAGCTGGTGCACGTGCCTCACAGATTCGATGGTTCCGTCGTTCCTCAGCAGCCCGGGCAACGACCGACCGATATCGGGATGGTCAGATTCCACCTCGATGGAGCGCTCCGTCGGGAGACCGGCCTCCTGCCGAAGGACCAAGAGCGTAGGAC
>JACQUS010000520.1 GCA_016210125.1 Chloroflexota bacterium
TCGACGGCGACATCGTAGACGAGGCCGAGCTCGATGATGTTGAGTCCAAGCTCGGGGTCGATGACCTCCTTCAGCGCCTCGCGGACCGCCTCTGTGGTGGGCATCTGCTCGCTGGTCTGGGTGGCCATCGGTGCAGCTCCTTCTGAGAATTGCGGCCTGGGAATCGCGGCCTGGGAATCGCGATTGAGAAGCGCGTTCTCTACCCCACCCCACCCCAATGAGGTTCCCAGAGGTCGCCAAAGGCGACCTCTGGACTCCCCGCCCACTCTGCTTCCCCTCTCCGAGTCGGAGAGGGGGCCGGGGTGAGGTCCATCTCCCGCAGCGCGGCGCTTTTCATTCATCGCTGGCGTCGCGCAGCGACTTGGGCGACTCCCCTTCTTGTTCCTAGCCGGCGTCGGCGGCGAGGGCGGGTACGCCACCTCATCGGCAGGCCCTCCAGGCCGGCTACTCCGACGTGGCCGGCCGGCCGCCGCTCTCGCCTCGTGTGCGCTCGATCGCCTCGATGAGCGTGTTCCACGCCAGGAGTGCACACTTGATGCGCACCGGATAGCGCTTGACTCCCTGGAGCGCCTCGAGGTCGCCGACGAGATCCGGGTCGGGCTCGGCTCCTTGGAGCATCATGCCCTTGAAGGCGCCGATGAGCTGCTCGACCTCGGGCAGCGTCATGCCGACGATGCGCTCGCTCATCATGGACGCCGAGGCCTGGCTGATCGAGCAGCCGTTGCTCTCCGTGCCGACCGCGGCGACCCGCCCGTCCTCGAGGCGCACCCAGAGCGTGAGGTCGTCGCCGCAGAGCGGGTTGTAGCCCTGCGCCTGGGCGTCGTAGGGCTCGATGCGCCCGCGGTGGCGCGGCCGGCGGTAATGGTCGAGGATCAGCTCGCGGTAGAGGTCATCGAGCGCGGACGCCACTGAACAACTCCCGTGCGTGCTGGACGGCGGCCACGAGGGCCTCTATCTCCTCGGGCACATTGTAGAGGTAGAAGCTGGCGCGCGCAGTGGCCGGCACGCCGAGCTTGCGCATGAGCGGCTGGCAGCAGTGGTGGCCGGCGCGGATGGCCACGCCGTGCTCGTCGAGGACCGTGCCCAGGTCGTGCGGGTGGACGCCGGCAACGTTGAACGAGACGACGCCGCCACGCCGCTGCGCGTCGCGTGGACCGTAGAGGGTGACGTCGCCCAAGTGCCGCAGCGCCTCCAGCGCGTAGGCCGTGATCTCGACCTCGTGCTGGCGGATGGCGGCCATGCCGATGCCCTCGAGGTAGTCGACCGCCGCGCCGAGGCCAACGGCCCCGGCGATGTTTGGTGTGCCGGCCTCGAACCGGTGCGGGATCTCGTCCCACGTGGCGTAGTCCCAGTGGACCTCGCGGATCATGCCGCCGCCGGCCATGAACGGCTCCATGGCCTCCAGCAGGTCCTCGCGGCCCCAGAGCACGCCGATGCCCGTCGGCGCGCACATCTTGTGGCCGGAGAACGCCAGGAAGTCGCAGCCCATCTCGCGCACATCGACCGGCAGGTGCGGCACGCTCTGAGCGCCGTCGACGACGACCAGCGCCCCGGCCGCGTGGGCCAGATCGGCCACGGCGCGGACAGGATTGATCGTGCCGAGCACGTTAGACATGTGCGGCAGGGCGACCAGGCGCGTACGCGCGCTGAGCAGGCGCTCCAAGGCCTCGGGAGCGAAGGTGCCGTCGGGAGCCAGGGGCACGAACCGCAGCCGCGCGCCGACCTCGTTGGCTAGCATCTGCCAGGGAATAAGATTGGAGTGGTGCTCCATCTCGGTCAGAATGATCTCGTCGTCGGCGCGGACGTTCCTGCGCCCCCAGGCGTAGGCCACGAGGTTGATGCCCTCGGTGGTGTTGCGCACGAACACGACGCCGCGCGGCGACGGCGCGCCGATGAAGCGCGCGACCTTGGCCCGCGCGTTCTCGTAGGCCTCGGTGGCCTCGTCGCCGAGCGTGTGGATGCCGCGGTGGATGTTGGCGTTGGAGGTGCGATAGTAGCCCTCGATCGCCTCGATGACCGCCAGCGGCTTCTGCGACGTGGCCGCACTATCGAGATAGACGAGCGGCCGGCCGCGCACCGTGCGCTGGAGAATCGGGAAGTCCTGTCGCGTTGCTCTTAAGTCTCGCATGGCCCCTGCTCCCGCCGAAGTAATGAGTGATGGGTGATGAGTAGGGCGGCCACTCATCACCCGTTACTCGTTACTCATCACTCATCACTCGTCCTACACCGCCACCTGAATCTCGTCGCCCTCCACGCGCACCCGGTGGGTCTTGACCGGCGCGACGGCCGGCAGGCGCGTCGGCCGGCCGGTGCGCACGTCGAACGTCGCGCCGTGGCGCGGGCACTCGAGGTCGTAGCCGTCGACGTAGCCTTCGCCGAGCGGCCCGCCGTCGTGGGTGCACACGTCGTCGATAGCGTAGACCGTGCCGTCGGCGCGAGCCAGCGCCAGCCGCTTCTTGCCTACCTGTACGGTGATCGCCTGGCCGTCCGGCACGTCGGCCAGGCGCGCTACGCTCGTCCACTCAGGCATCGGTCTCCCTCTCTCCGCGTCCGGCGCGGTGGCCGGGCGATGATGTCTTGGGTTAGTCCTCGGTCACTCCCGCAGCCGCTGGGCGATCGTCGCCGCGATGCGCTCGCGGATGCCCTCCAGCGGGATGCGGTCGGTGACCTCGTGGAAGAAGCCTTCGACGATCAGCTCCTCGGCGTGCACGCGGTCGAGACCGCGCGCCATGAGATAGAACAACTGCTCCTCGTCCACCGGGCCGATCGTGGCTCCGTGCGTGCAGCGCACGTCGTTGGCCTCGATCTCCAGCTTGGGGATCGAGTCGGCGCGTGCCTCGTCGCTGAGCAGCAGGTTGCGGTTGGCCTGGTAGGCATCCGAGCGCTGCGCGTCCTTGTGGATGCGGATGAGGCCCGAGTAGACCGAGCGCGCGTTGTGGCGTAGGGCCGTCTTGTAGAGTAGGTCGCTGGTGGTGTGCCCGGCGACGTGCTCCTGGACGGTGTCATAGTCCACGTGCTGGTCGGCGGCGGCGAAGACCAGTCCCAGCATCTCGGCGTTGGCGCCGGGGCCGACGAGTGAGGTCTCGACGTGCTGGCGCGTCAGCCGCCCGCCGAGGCCGACGGCCAGCAGGTTGAGCTGCACGTCGCGCTCGGCGATGGTCTGCTGGTGGTTGAAGGCGTAGACGCCGCGCCCCAGCTCGGAGAGCGTCACGTAGCGCAGGTTGGACCCTGGGCCGGGGAAGAGCTCGACGACCCCGACCGACAGGGCGGCGAAGCGCTCACCGGGCGGCGAGACCTGCTGGTCGATGAACGTGGCGCTGGCGGCGCTGTCGAGAACGACGAGGGCGTGCGGGAAGAGGGCCACCTGCGGCGTCGCCAGCCAGGTGACGCTAAGGATGGGCTGCTCGATCGTCACGCCCGGCGGGACGTAGAGTAGCGCACCACCGGACCAGAGCGCGCCGTGGAGCGCGGCGAACTTGCTGGCGCTGGGCCGCACGGCGCGGGTCATCAGGTGCCCGCGCACGACCTGCGGCAACGCGCGCACGCCCTGGGCCAGCGTGGTCAGGACGACGCCCTTGGCCGCCAGCGCCGGGTCGAGCTCGACGTAGTAGCGGCCGTCGTCGAGTTGCACGACGAGGCCGGCCCGCCCGCTCTCCTCGGCCAGGACGCCGCGCAAGGCGGCCGGCAGGTCGGCGAAGCGCGCGACGGCCTGCGGCGGCGCGGCGACGGGCGCGAAGGCATCGAAGTCGATGCCGCTGATATCCGTGCGCCGCCAGTCCTCGTCCTGGACGGTCGGAAAGGGCGTCTGCTCGCAGGCCGCCCAGGCCTCGAGGCGGCGCGCGCGCAGCCAGTCGGGATCGGCGCTCGCCCGCGCCACGGCCTCGACCGCGGCACGCGAGAGCCCCGTGGTTTGCTGCAAGGTCACCGTTTCACTCCATCCCACTCGTATAAGTTCTACGATCCCCTACCCAATGCTTGACCAGCGACTGTATGCGCCCCACCCCAGAGGATGCCGCCGAGGGGCGAAGCCCCTCGGCGCTCCCTACTATGCCGTCGCTGACCACACCATCCGAATCAGCCACCGCCTCACAGCGCGGTGCGCTTGCGCGCCCTTGCTGCCGGCAGCATCCGCCCTCACCTCTCGGGCCCCCTCTCCCGCGAGGCGGAAGGCGGGGAAGGCGATTGATCGGGCGACGTCCCCGAGCCCCCGACAGGGCACCAGGCGGTGCGAGCGCAGCCACTACCGATCGGCCCTCTGCACCCCGGCGCGTGACCCGCAGGGGTGAGGCACGCCTCGCCGGTATACACCCCCTCTCCGCGTGCGGAGAGGGGGCCGGGGGTGAGGTCGAAATCTAACCGACCGAGCCCTCCATCTGGAGCGCGATGAGGCGGTTCAGCTCGACCGCGTACTCCATCGGCAGCTCCTTGGTGAACGGCTCGATGAAGCCATTGATGATCATCGTCGTGGCCTCGTTCTCGGAGAGGCCGCGGCTCATCAGGTAGAAAAGCTGCTCCTCGCCGACCTTCGAGACCGATGCCTCGTGGCCGATGTTGACCCGCTCCTCCTCGATCTCGATATACGGGTAGGTGTCGGAGCGCGAGTGCTCGTCGAGCAACAGCGCGTCGCAGCGCACGTTGGAGCGCACGTCGTCGCAGCCCGGATAGACCTTCAGCAGGCCACGGTAGGTCGTGCGGCCGCCGTCCTTGCTGATGGACTTGGACACGATGGTCGACGAGGTGTGCGGCGCGGCGTGGACGACCTTGCCGCCGGCGTCCTGGTGCTGGCCCTTGCCAGCGAAGGCCACCGACAAAATGTCGCCGCGGGCGCCCGGCTCCATGAGGTAGACCGATGGGTACTTCATGGTCACCTTCGAGCCGAGGTTGCCGTCCACCCACTCCATGATGGCGTCCTGGTACGCCACTGTGCGCTTGGTCACGAGGTTGTAGACGTTGTTCGACCAGTTCTGGATCGTCGTGTAGCGGCAGCGCGCGTCCTTCTTGACGATGATCTCGACCACGGCCGAGTGCAGCGAGTCGGAGCTGTAGACCGGCGCCGTGCAGCCCTCGATGTAGTGGACGAAGCTGCCCTCGTCGCAGATGATCAGCGTGCGCTCGAACTGGCCCATGTTCTTGGCGTTGATGCGGAAATAGGCCTGGAGCGGGATGTCGACCTTGACGCCCGGCGGCACGTAGATGAAGCTGCCGCCGCTCCAGACGGCGCTGTTCAGCGCGGCGAACTTGTTGTCGGCCGGCGGGACGACCTTGCCGAAGTACTCCTTGAAGAACTCCGGATGCTCCTTGAACGCCGTGTCGGTGTCGAGGAAGATGACGCCCTTCTTCGTCAGGTCCTCGCGGATGCTGTGGTAGACGACCTCGGACTCGTACTGCGCCGAGACACCGGCCAGGAACTTGCGCTCGGCGTCCGGGATGCCGAGACGGTCGAACGTGTTCTTGATGTACTCCGGCACGTCCTCCCAGGTGTCGCCCTGGCGCTCGGTGGCGCGCAGGTAGTAGTAGATCTCGTCGAAGTCGATGGTGCTCAGGTCGGCGCCCCAGGTCGGCAGCGGCTTGGCGCGGAAGATGCTCAGGGCCTTCAATCGGAAGTCGAGCATCCAGTCCGGCTCGCCCTTCATGCGCGAGAGGGCGATGACCACCTCCGGCGAGAGGCCCTTCTCGGCCTTGTAGACGTATTGCTCGGGGTCCGAGAAGCCCCACTTCTGCTCGTAGTCGAGGTTGACTGCCATCTCCATCGTCTCGGCCATGACCTACTGCTCCTTCCCGCTGCCATTCTTGCCGGCGATCCCGTCGTAGCCCTCGGCCTCCAGCTCCAGCGCCAGCTCCGACCCGCCCGAGCGCACGATGCGCCCGTCGACCATGACGTGCACGAAGTGCGGCTGGATGTAGTTCAGCAGGCGCTGGTAATGCGTAATCACAAGCACGCCGAGGTCGGGGCCGAGCAGGCGGTTCACGCCGTTGGCGACGATCTTCAGCGCGTCGATATCCAGGCCCGAGTCGGTCTCGTCCAGCACCGCCACCTGCGGCTTCAGCAGCGCCATCTGCAGGATCTCGGCGCGCTTCTTCTCGCCGCCGGAGAAGCCCTCGTTGACGTAGCGGCGGGCGAACGACTCGTCCATGCTCAGCAGCTTCATGGTCTCCAAGAGCTGCTTGCGGAACTGCGCCACCGGAACATCCTGCCCACGTACGCCGTTGACGGCCAGGCGCAGGAAGTTGACCATTGTCACGCCAGGCACGGCCACCGGGTACTGGAAGGCCAGGAACAGACCCTTCTTGGCCCGCTCGTCGGCGCTCAGCTCGGCAAGGTCCTCGCCGTTGAGCAGGACGCGTCCGCCCGTGATCTCGTAGCGCGGGTGGCCCATCAACGTGCTGGCGAGCGTGCTCTTGCCCGAGCCATTCGGCCCCATCAGGGCGTGCACCTCGCCCTTGCGCACGGCGAGGTCGACGCCGTGCAGGATCTCCTTGCCTTCGATGGCGACGCGCAGATCCTCGATCATCAGCGCCGCCTTCGTCGCCACCTCGGTCGTCATCGTTCCTCTACCAATCCCTTCGCAGTCTTGTTCTCACCCTAATCTGAAAATGGCCCTGGCGGAGTGCCCCACGCCGCCCCGTGAGAGCCATCCAACGAGTCGTCCAAAGGGGGCGAAGCCCCCTTTGGATTCCCCCTTCCCATGCGCCGTCCTACGTCCGCGCGCAGACCTCGATCGGCACGCGCCGCCGCGGCACGAAGTGCAGCGGCACCGGCTCGCCTGGCAGCCCGTGCGCCACGTCGGCCAGCGTCATGCTGTCGAGCACCTGCGCGATGCTGTCGCGCACGCGCTGCCAGACGGAGCGCGATAGGCACTCTGGCTCGCGCTCGCACGAGCCCGGCACGTAGCTCTCGGCGACGCACTCGACCGGGACGATCGGCCCCTCGAGCGCACGAATCACCTCGCCGACGGTGATGACATCGGGCGAGCGCGCCAGCCAATAGCCGCCGTGCTGGCCACGTGTCCCCTCGACCAGCCCGGCCCTGCGCAGCGGGCCGATCACCTGCTCCAAATAGGCGAGCGACAGGCGCTCGCGCCGTGCCACCTCCCCAAGCGCGAGCGGGCCCTCGCCGTAGGCCAACGCAAGCTGTGTCATCACGCGCAAGCCATAGTGACCGCGACTCGTGACCTTCATTGCCCCACGCCTTGTCGCTCGACCGGCTCGCGCCGGCGGTCTGGCGACAGCACTGCCCGTTCCGCATCCCCGCCGGATCGGCGCCGAAACTATTCCTACTTCAACGCTCGGATTTCAGTATAGCCCGCCCGGCGAGGCGCGTCAAGGCGCTGCAGCCCCGCCAGCCCCGGCCCTCTCCCCGACGCGGGGAAGGGGAGACGCGGCGACGCGGAGGGTGGGTCCTCGCGCGCCCGCGTCCCGGTGTCCCGGTGTCTCCCCGTCCCCGCGAGGCGTACCATTGGGTAGCAAGAGGTCACCTGTGCTCTTCGACGCCCTCACGACGATCTGCGTGCGCGAGGCCCTGCGCGCCGCGTGGCTCGGCGCGCGCGTCCAGCGCGCGGGCCTGCTCGGCGAGCGTGCCGTCGCGCTGGAGCTCTACGCCGGCGGGCCGCGGCGCTGGCTCGTCGTCTCCGCCGACCCGACGCACCCGCACGTCCGGCTGGCCGAGAGCGCCCCTCCGCGCGACGAGCGGGTGACCCCTCTTTTGCTGCTGCTGCGCAAGTACGTGCGTGACGCGCGCCTGGTGGCCGTGGAGCAGCCGCCTTGGGAGCGCGTGCTGCTGCTCTCGTTTCGCGGCTGGGACGAAGAGCAGGGCGAGCGCACGGTACAGCTCAGCGTGGAGCTCGTCGGCCGCCACGCCAACGTCGTGCTCATCGGCCCCGACGGCGCCGTCCTCGACGCACTGCGCCGCGTCGGGCCGGAGCAGAGCCGCCAGAGGCGCATCCTGCCGCACGCGCGGTACGCGCTGCCGCCGCCACAGCCCAAGCCCCCGCCAACCGAGGTCGACGCAGCGTCCTTGGCGCACGCCGTGGCAGCCGGCCCGCCTGAGCGGCCGCTCTGGCAGGTCCTGGTCGCCGCGGCGCGGGGCGTCAGCCCACTGCTGGCCCGCGAGGTGGCCTACCGCGGGGCCGGCGATGCCAACGCGCTGGCCGGCGCCGTCACTGACTGGCCGCGCGTGGCCAATGCGCTGGCGGCCCTCGTCGCCGACGCGCTCGCCGGCCGCTGGGCACCCTGCGTCGCCCGCGAGGGCCAGAGCGTCGTCGCCTTCGCCCCGTACGAGCTGACGCAGCACGCCGCGCGCGCACCGGTGGCGACGATCTGGGAGGCGCTCGACGCCTACTACGGCGCGGAGCGCAAAGCTGAAGGCCGGCGCGAGTCGGCGCTCCAGGGCGCTGCGGCGCTGCGCACGGCCATCGCCGAGCGGCTGGAGCGCGCGCGACGGCGGACCGAGGCGCTGCGTCGCGCGCTGGCCGAGGCGGCGCGGGCCGACGCGCTGCGGCAGGCCGGCGAGCTGCTCCTGGCCTACGCCAGCGAGGTGCACCCGGGCCAGACGGCCCTCGACGTCGGCGGCCGGACCATCGCCCTCGACCCGCAGCGCAGCGCGGTGGAGCAGGCTCAGGACCTCTTCCGCGAGTACCGCAAAGCCCGCGGCGCGCAGGCCGAGGTGCCGGAGCGCCTGGCGGCCAGCGAGCGCGATGGGGAGTACTGGGCACAGCTCTTGGCGCACGTCGAGACGGCGCGCACGCCGGCCGAGCTGCGGGCCTTGCGCGCGGAGCTCGGCTGGGGTGAGCAGCCACAGCGCGGACCGGTGCGCCGGCGCACCGGTCTGGGCGGGCGGGTGCGCTCGGCCGAGGGCTTCGAGATTCTCGTCGGGCGGAGCGCCCGCCACAACGAGGAGGTCACGTTCGAGCGCGCCGACGCGGACGACCTGTGGCTGCACGCGCGCGGGGTGCCCGGAGCGCACGTGGTGGTCCGCAGCGGCGGGCGCGCGGTGCCGCCGGCGACGCTGGACGAGGCCGCGGCCTACGCCGCCCACTACAGCCAGTCGCGTAGCGCCGCGGCCGTCGAGGTGGACTACACGGCGCGGCGCTACGTCAAGCGCATCCCCAGCGGGCCGCCCGGCCTGGTGCGCTACAGCCACGAGCGGACGATCCGCGTCCAGCCGCGGCCGCTGCCGAGCGAGCGGTGAGTCGAGGGGCGATGCGCAGCCTTGCGTACGCCGATGGCATCGCCTAAACTTAGCTTAGTTTGTAATGAGGCCTGCCATGCGGGTCAACATCCACGAAGCCAAAACGCACCTCTCGCGGTTGGTCGAGCGCGCCGAGCGAGGGGAGGAGATCGTGATCGCCCGCGCTGGCAAGCCTGTCGCCAGGCTCGTAGCGTACGCGGCCGATCAGTCTCCGCGGGTTCCGGGCTGCATGCGGGGGCTTATCCGAGTCGCCGACGACTTGGACGCGCCGCTGCCGCCGGAAGTTCTCGCAGCCTTTCGGGGCGACGTGTGAACCTTCTGCTGGACACCAACGCCCTGCTCTGGTGGCTCGGCGAGCCGGAGCGCATTCGTTCGGAAGTCCGCCGAGCGATCGCCGATGCGCGCAATGCCGTGTACGTCAGCGCAGCCAGCGCGTGGGAGATCGCCATAAAAGCGGCGCTGGGCAGACTCTCCGTGCCGCCCGATGCTCGCACCTGGCTGCCGGAGGCGCTGCGCGCCAATCGCTTCACGCCACTGCTCATCGGCATGGAGCACGCGCTCGGCGTCGAGCACCTGCCGCGACACCACGCCGACCCCTTCGACCGCCTGCTTCTCGCCCAGGCCCTGGCCGAGGGGCTGACCATTGTGACAGGCGATCCGCAACTGGAGCCGTACGGTATCCCGCTGCTCCGCTGCTAGGGTGTGCCGCCAGCGCCCCTACCCCGGTCAGCGCTGGCTGGCGTGGAGAATGGTCAGGCCGACGACCTCGTCGCCCTCGTAGCGGACGATGACATCGTCGTCGGTCAGCTCGCTGTCGGTGGCGTGGCTGGGCGTCTTGAAGCTGATGTACAGCGCGTCGGCCTCGGCGTCATAGGACCACGACAGATGCCCGGTCGGCGTCCGCCTCAACGTCGGAACGAGCTTCAGATACTCAGCGACTTGCGCTATGGCCATACTCGTGGCCTCCGGTGCAGCGCAGTGATCCTCCGCGTGAGGAAAGCCGTGATCACGAACCCGTCGTCCTCTCCCTCACGATATACCACAACCAGCCATCGGTGCGGTGAAACCTCGCGAATCGCCAGGCACTCTCCGGCGCGGCCAGCAAAGATGGCCTCCGGACGCTCTACCGTCTGGAGCACTTCCCCGCGCATCTGCGCCAGCTCGCCATGCCCTTGCACAATGTGCGCCCAGCGCTCATCGGTCAGCCGAATCGGTACGCCGCCGCGTGACGTAGCCACCGACATCACCCGGCGCCTGCTGGCCAGAGGCTCAGCCAGGCGACCGCCGCGGCCTCGACGGCGGCGCGCGTGTACGGCACGCGGCGATGCTGGCCACGCAGCCAGAGGGGAAACTGGTCGGCGTAATGCCGGATGCCCGGCAGGCCCGACTGCCCGCTGCACAGCACGGCCCGCGTCGCATCGAGGTCGGCGAAGTCGACCACCAGGCGGAACGGCGCGGCCAGCGCGGTGCCGAACGGCCGCTCCGGGAAAGCCTCGCTCGCCTGGACCGTGAAGGCATCGCCGCCGTGCGCCGCCGGGCCGACGTCGAGCAGCCGCCCGAGCAGCGGCAGGCTGCTCAGCGGGTGGCGCAGCCGGACCTGGTGCAGCGCGCCCCAGCGCCAGCGCCGCGGATCGCGGCCCTGCCGGCGGCCTAGGAAGCGCACCGTCGCGGCGAAGCACTCGCGCGCCAGCTCCTCGCGCCGGTCTCGCCTGAGCCAGACGTTGCGGCCGTCCAACGTATCGTCGGCCACCTGCCAGGGTGTGTGGCCGACGTTGAGCCGCGGCAGCTCCAGCGCGGCGCGCACGAGCGGCGGCGGAAGGCGCTCGGTCAGGGCGGCCTCCATCCAGCGCTGGTAGAAGACGCCCCACACGGCCGTGGCCGGGCTCTCGGCGGCCATGGTGCCGTCCCAGCCGTCGAGCAGCGCCAGCGCGGCGCGCTCGACCGCCGACCAGTGCCCCGGCGCGGCGTGCAGAGCACGGCGCAGCGCCGGCAGCAGGTCGCGGGCGTGGAGGGAGACGACATCCGCCTGGAGCGCCGCGCAAGCGTCGGCGTCGAGGCGCTCGGCCGAGGCCAGCACCTCGTGGATGCGCCGCGCGCGGTACGGCGGCTCCCAGAGCGCTGACAGGGGGTAGGGGTACTCGGGGCCGGCGACGGCGTTGTTGGCCGTGGCCACCCAGCCCGCGGGCGGGTTGAAGCAGCGAGGCATCGCCGCGGCCGGGACGTAGCCCTGCCACTCGTGGGCGCCGTCCCAGCCGGGCACGGGCAGCACGCCGGCCGCTGCGGGGCGCAGCGGCACCCGCCCCGCGCAGCGGTAGCCGATGTTTCCGGCGGCGTCGGCATAGGCGACGTTGAGGGCCGGCGTGGCCACCCCGTCGAGCGCGGCATTGAACGACTCCCAGTCCGTCGCGCGCACGACTGCGAGCTGCGCCGAGACCTCGTCGCTCGGCTCCATACCCGTCCAACGCAGGGCCAGCGCCGCCGGCCCGCCGACCTCCGGCCAGGGGGCCGAGACCAGCGGCCCGTGGCGCGTGAAGCGCACGGCCATCACCTCCGCGGCGCCGCCACGCACGGCGATCTGCTCGGCGACCTCGCCGAGCGGCTCCCAGTGGTCGACGTACCAGGCGCGCGCCGGCGACTCGTCCGAGAGGCGCTCGGCGTAGAGGTCGCAGACGAGCGCGCCGACGTTGGTGACGCCCCAGGCGATGCGCCCGTTGTGCCCGCTGACGACGCTCACCGTGCCGGGCACCAGCGCGCCGTAGACGTCGAGCTCGCCGGCGACGAGGTGGGCCTCGTAGAGGCGCGCCGGCTGTTGCAGCTCGAGGTGCGGGTCATTGGCCAGCAGCGCGTGGCCGCTGGCCGAGCGCGTCGCGGCGACGGCCCAGGCGTTGCTGCCCGTGCCCCGCGCGGGCATGCCCAGCAGCTCGCGGAGGTGGCGCTCGGCGGCGCGCGGCGCGGCCAGCGCCTGCGCCCAGCCGCCCGGTGGCGAAGGGACGGTCCGCGGCGCGTCGGGCGGATAGTCGGGAAAGAGCGCGCGCACGCCGTCTACGCCGACGTGCTCGAGGGCAGCGGCGGCGAATATGCCCGTCTCCAGCGAGCCGGAGAGGAACCAGCCCAGCAGCTTCACGATGGCCAGGGAGTCGGTCGGCGACCAGGGCGCTGGCCGGTAGCGCAGCACGTCGAACTCCGGCGGCCAGGCGCCGCGGCGCCCGTGGAGCCAGTCGAGGTGGGCGTTGACCCCGGCGGCAAAGCGCTCCAGGGCGATCTGCACGGGCGGCGCCAGGTGCGCCCACTGCGCGGCGGCGATCCGGCCGAAGCCGATGGTGCGCGCGTGGCGGTCCAGCGGCAGCGTGGCGCGGCCGGCCACGGCCGACAGCTCGCCCCTGGCGGCGCGGCGCAGGAGGTCCATCTGCCAGAGGCGGTCCTGGGCCATGACGAGGCCCAGGGCGAGGAAAAGGTCGGCTTCGTCGGCGGCGTAGACGTGCCGCAGGCCCCAGGCGTCGCGCAGGACGCTGGCCGGCCGCCCCAGGCCGGGGACGAGCAGCAGGCCCGCGGTCTGGGGCTGCTTGCGTGCGAGCCAGGCGCGCAGCGCGCACCGGCCGGCAAGTGCCCCGGCTATTCCGCCGGTAGCGAGAGCCAGCAGCGTTCGTCGTGCGTTCACGCTGGGCCAGTATACGAGAAGGGCCATTGGTGCGGCAAAGCGCTTATGCCAAGATAGAGCGCACAGCGCTGCTGAAGGAGGAGACCGTGCCCGATTCGAGCCGCTACCAGTACCTACGCCTGACGACTGAGGAGGCTGTCGCCGTCGTCACCCTGGACCGGCCCGACGCGCTCAACGCGGTGAACTGGGATCTCCACCGTGAGCTGGAGGACCTCTGGCTCGAGCTGGCGGCCAACGAGGCGGTGCGCGCCATCGTGCTGACCGGCGCCGGGCGCGCTTTCAGCGCCGGCGGCGATCTCCGGCGCATGCTGGCGCGCGCACGAAATCCGGCGGAGCGCGACCCCTACGCGCGGCGCATTCAGGGCGCAGCCTACCAGCTCGTCGAGCGCATGCTGAACGTCCCGCAGCCGATCATCGCCGCCGTGAACGGCGCGGCGACGGGCCTCGGGGCCACGCTGGCCCTGTGCTGCGACATCGTCTTCGCCTCCGACCAAGCCCGCATCGGAGACACCCACGTTCGCGCCGGGCTGGTCGCCGGGGACGGCGGCGCGCTCATCTGGCCCTGGCTGGTCGGCATGCACCGCGCGAAGCAGTACCTGCTCACCGGCGACCTGCTCGACGCGCGGGAGGCCGAGCGCATCGGGCTGGTCAACCAGGTCGTGCCGCACGACGAGCTCATGCCCACGGCCACTGCCGTCGCCCGGCGGCTCGCCGACGGCGCGCCCTGGGCGATCCGCTGGACGAAGGCGGCCCTCAACATCTGGCTCAAGCTGGGAGCGACGCTCATCATGCCGGCCGCTCTAGCCTATGAAGCACACACGATGCTGACCCGCGACCACGCCGAGGCGGCTGAGGCCTTCCTTGAGAAGCGCGCGCCGCGCTTCCTCGGCCTCTAATACCAACCCCGTGTGATCGCGCCGCATAGAGGCCAGACCAGCGACGCGCAGCGCGAGGCCAGGCTCACGGCGTGATCCGGCAGAATTGGTATAAGGGCTCGCCGCCGGAGCGCCGTGCAACGCCACCCGCTTGTGCGCATCTGCGTCAGCCGCACGCGGGAGGGCGAGGCGCCGGCCGAGCCGCTCGGCGCGGCCCAGAGCCGTAGGCCGCCGGGAGCCTCACCCTCGCAAACTCCGCGGCCTCAGTCGCCCGACCGGCCGAATCGCACACCCGCACATCGCGTTACACTAGAGGAGGGGGCCGGGCGCGTTCCGGCCGCCACGAACCCGGTGGAGACCCGCGGATGCCGATCTACGAGTACCGCTGCCCCGCCTGTCGCTACTACCTCAGCCAGCTCGTCCGCACCTACGGCGCGCCAGCGCCGGCCTGCCCCCGTTGCGCCGCCTCGGCCATGGACAAGCTGGTCTCACGCGTCTACACAATGCGGTCCGAGGAGTCGCGGCTGGACGACATGGCCGACCCGTCGAGCTTCGCCGGCGTGGACGAAAACGACCCGCGGTCCATGGCCCGCTGGGCGCGCCGCATGGGCGAGCAGGTCGGCGAGGACCTGGGCGACGAGTGGCACGAGATGGTCGACCGCATGGAGGCCGGCGAGATGCCGGACGAGGCGGGCGATGGCGGAGGCGACGAGGGCGGCAGCGAGGAGCTGGACGCATAGCAGCAGCCCGCCGGGAGGGGAGCGTCGCAGCTCTGAAGAGGCCGACGCGGGACGGTGCGAGGCGGACGAAGGCGGCCGCGAACTTAGCGAGAAGCGCCAGCGGGTCGCATCTCCAATGCGACAGTGGCCGGATGCCGCGCCTGGGTGACGGCCCAGTCGATGGCCACGCCGATGAGGGATGCGAAGAACGCCGTGAGCGGATGAAAGCCACCGAACTTCCACGGATCGATGGCCGCGAAGAACACCTCCCCGAACACCATCAGGGCGAACGGGTAGGCTGCGACACGCCACACCTGCTCCGGCAGCTTGGCCGGGAGCAGATCGTACCAGAAGATACCGAGCGCGTAGGCGAACGCTACCATCAGCAACAGGGTGCCGAGATCCATAGAAACCGCCTCCTCTCGAGGATGCTGCCGACAGCCGGACGCTTCCAAACGTGCGCCGCCTTCGTCCCGCCTAAGCACATAGTAGCTAAGTTATGACACGCGCGCCAGCGCCGGCCTCGCCGCGGCGCCGTTTCGCGGGCGATCGCATCGTCACACGGAGTCACGAGCCACTCCTGTGAAAATACCCCTCTGGGCGGCTACCCCACCCCACCCCAATGAGGTTCCCA
>JACQUS010000507.1 GCA_016210125.1 Chloroflexota bacterium
CGCCAGCGCCGCGGCACGCTCGCAGACGGCGACGCAGGAGGCCGTGTCGACCTGGAGCGGCAGGTGCGGCCCGTGCTGCTCGATGGCCCCGGTCGGCAGGACGACCGTGGCGCCGGGAGCGAGCGTGCGGACCTGCTCGCGGGTCATCTCGGCGAGGAGTAGAGCGCTCGGCATCGTGCCCTCCTGCGCGGCATGGACAGACCCGCTCTGGCGCCCTGAGCCACCGCGGAGCTGGCGCCCGACTGCCGCCCGGAGCCGGCTCAGGCGAGCTCCGCCAGGAACGCCAGCACCGTGGCGTTGAAGGCCTCCGGCAGCTCCTCCATGATGTAGTGTGCGCACTCGAAGACGGCCAGGCGGCTGTTGGGAATCCCGCTCTTCAGCGCCTCGGCGTGGTACATCAGGCGGCCGGCGTCGTAGCGGCCGTGCACGATGAGCGTCGGCGCGGTGATGTACCGCAGCAGCGGGACGAAATCGTACTGAAACGCCGAGCTCATCGCCTCGATGAGACCTTCAATCGGGGCCTTCATCGCGTGGTCGATGTAGCGCCGGAACACGTCTGGCGGCGGCAGCGTGCCGTACGAGCCGCCGACCAGCCCCTCGATCGAAGCGCGGTCCTTGCCGCGCGCCTCGAGCTGCGCGAGCATCGCCGGCAGCGTGCCGTGGTGCTTGGTCGTCGGCCCGGTGCCGATGAGGACGAGCGCGTCCAGCCGATCGAGGAAGCGCTGGGCGAAGAGCAGCGCGGCGACGCCGCCGAGCGAGTGCCCGCCGACCGCCGCCGAGCGCATATCCAGTGCGTCCATCAGGTCGCGCACCTCGTCGGCGAAGCCAGAGACGTTGTAGCCACCCCAGGGGCGACCGGACTCGCCGAAGAGGTCCACGGCGACGACGCGGTACCGATCGGGCGGCGCAGCCTCTAGGAAGCATTGGTAGACCCAGGGGTTGGAGCCCCAGCCGGGCATCAAGACGACGTTTCGCGGCCCCTGGCCGCGCATCAAGCACCTGACCGGGACGCCGCGCGCGACCACGGTCTCCAGCGGCATCAGGTCCACAAGCCCCTCCCCCCGAGCCGGCGCCGCATCGTCGGTCGCGGCGTCGGCCGCGTCGCGGGCCGCCAGCAGCGTCGAGGCGGCGCGCGCTCAGGGCCGCTCGGCGCGCGCCTTGGCCTTCGCCGCGCGGCGGCCCACCGGGAGGACGGCCGCGAGGACCCGCAGCAGGGGCATGCCGACGCGGGCGATCGGCCCGTCCGGCGCGCCGAGCGGCTTGCGCGTCAGCAGGCCCTTGGGGCGGAAGACCATGGTCACCACGATCAGCGCGCCGTAGATCGTATAGCGATCGTAGACCGAGAAGCGCGCCACCTCGGGCAGCAGCGTGAGCACGTAGGTGCCGAAAAGCGCGCCCCAGTGCGTCTCTAGCCCGCCGAACGCAACGAAGATGAGGAGAGTCAGCGAGCGCAAGAAGTCGAGGTCCTTGGGCTCTATGATGCCCAGGAAATGCGCGTAGAGGACTCCGGCGAGCGCGGCGAACGCCGAGCCCATGGTGAACGACAGGATGCGCGTCTTCGTCACGTCTATACCCATGGACGCCGCGACGGTGTCGTCCTCCCACACACAGCGGAACGCCTGCCCGAGCCGTGAGTGCTCGAAGCGGATGAAAAAGTAAATGGACAGGCCGAGGATGACGTAGACCAGCGTGAAGGTCGTCTGCAAGGGGATCGGCTGGAGCCCGGAGGCGCCGCCGAAGTACGGCACGTTGTACATCACGAGCACGAGCGTCTCGCCGAAGGCCAGCGTGCCGACCGCCTGGTAGAAGAAGCGCAGGCGGGAGGTCATGTAGGCGAAAGCCGTCGCGACCACGAGGACCAACGCGACGGCGACGACGAAGCTCAGGAAGAATGGCAGCCCGAGCTTGCCCGTGACGACGCCCGAGGCGTACCCGCCCAAGCCCATGAACGCGGCGTGGCCGGCCGAAAGCTGCCCGGTGGCCTTGATGGCGTACAGGCCCAGGGCGGCGATGCTCATGATGCCGGCCATGGTCAAGATTTCGAGCCAGTAGGCGCTAATCATGCTCGTTCCTTGACGCTGGTGGCCGTCGTCGACGGCGGCGGCGCGGGCAGGCGGTCCGGCTGCTGCTCATCGCTGCCGCTCGCGCTGGCCGAACAGCCCGGACGGCCGCAGCAGGAGGATGAAGGTCAGAATGATGAAGGCGATGCCGTCGCGGTAGCTCGACGAGATGTAGCCGACGGTCAGGGCCTCGGCGACGCCCAGGATCAGGCCGGCCGCCATAGCCCCTTCCAGGCTGCCGACGCCGCCCACGACCATCACGGCCATACCCTTCAGACCGTAGGTGATGCCCATGAAAGCCCAGGTCGAGTTGTAGGCGACGCTCACCAACACCCCGGCCACCGCGGCCAGCGCCGAGGCGATCACCAGCGTCAGCGCGACGACCGTGTTGACGTTGACGCCCATCAGGCTCGCAGTCTCGCGGTCCATCGCCGTGGCGCGAATCGCCCGGCCTAGCCACGTGCGGTCGACGAAGAGCTTGAGCCCGATCATCAAAGCCGCGCCGACGGCCAGCGAGATGACCTGCATTGTCGAGAACTGGAGCCCGCCGACGTCGTGAAACACTGTGGCCATGCTCGGGGGATAGGGCTGCGGCTCCGGCGAAAAGACGCGCGCCGCGCCCTGCTGGAGGAAGATCGACACGCCGGCCGTGCTGATGAAGGGCGACAGCACGAGCGCCGACCGCACCGGGCGAATGGCGATGCGTTCGATCAGCACGCCGACGATCGAGGCGCCGATCGTCGCGCCGACAATGGCGACCAGGAGATTGGCGTTGGCGTAGGTGACCAGCATCCACCCGAGGAACGCGCCAACCATGAACACCTCGGGGTGGGCGATGTTGATGACGTTCAGGATGCCGAAAATGAGCGTGAAGCCGAGGCCCAGGAGCGAGTACGCGCTGCCGGCCATCAGGCCGTTGATCACCTGCTGGGCGAAGATCAGCACCAGCCCCTCCCGCCGCCTCGTCCGCGCCTAGCCGCCGAGGTAGGCTCGCCGCACCTCGTCGCTATCGAGGAGCCGCCTGGCCTCGTCCTGCACGACGATCTGTCCGAGCTCCATGACGTACGCCCAGTTGGCCACCTGAAGCCCCTGCTGGCTGTTCTGCTCGACCATTAGGACGGTGACGCCATCGTCGTTGATGCGCTTGATGATCGCGAACACCTCCTCGAGCAGCATCGGCGCCAGCCCCAGCGAGGGCTCGTCCAGGAGGAGCAGCTTTGGCTCCGCCATCAGCCCGCGCGCGATGGCCAGCATCTGCTGCTCGCCGCCGGAGAGCGTTCCCGCCAGTTGCGACGTGCGCTCGCGTAGCCGTGGAAAGCGCTCGAGGACCGCCTCCATCCGCTGCTTGAGGCGCGGGTCGCCGCGCTGGGCGAAGGAGCCCATCAGGAGGTTCTCGTAGACCGACATTTTGGCGAAGACGCGCCGTCCCTCGGGCACCATGGCGATGCCGGCGCGGGCGATCTCGTGCGCCGGCAGCCGGTGGATGGGCCGGCCGCCGAGCTCGACGGTGCCGCCGCTGGCGCGGATGAGGCCCGTAATGGCCTTGAGGGTCGTCGTCTTGCCAGCGCCGTTGGCGCCCACGATGACATGCAGCCGCCCACGCGGCACGGCGAACGAGACGCCCTTCACCGCCGGGATGACGCCGTAGCGCACCTCTAGGCCGGTGACCCGCAGGACGATGTCGGCGCCGTCAGTTGCGCTTCGAACCAAGGTAGGCCTCGATCACGCGCGGATGGGTCTGGATCTCGGCCGGCTTGCCCTCGGCGATCTTCGTGCCGAAGTTCAGCACGGCGACGCGGTCGGAGATGTTCATCACCAGCCGCATATTGTGCTCGATGATGAAGATCGTCTTGCCGGTCTCGCGAATCTGCAGCAGCAGGTCGAGCAGCTCGGACATCTCGCGCGGGTTCATGCCCGCCGAGGGCTCGTCGAGCAGCAGCAGGGCCGGCTCGCTCGCCAGCGCCCGCGCGATCTCCACGCGGCGCTGGTCGCCGTACGGCAGCTTGGTGGGCATGAACGCGCGCCGGTCGGCCATGCCGAAGGTCGCCAGCAGCTCCTCGGCGCGCTCGCGGGCCTGGCGCCGCTCGGCGCGGTCGCGCGGCAAGGCGAAGAAGATGTCCGCCAGGTTGGATTTGGTGCGCGAGTACGTCCCCAGCATGACGTTTTCCAGCACGTTCATCGTGGGAACGAGCCGAATATTCTGGAACGTCCGCGCTATCCCCAGGGCCGTGATGTCGTGCGCCTTGCGCCAGGTGATGTCGGCGTCGCGGAAGAGCACCTTGCCACCGTCGGACGGGTGGATGCCGGCGACGACGTTGAAGAGCGTCGTCTTCCCGGCGCCGTTGGGGCCGATGAGCGAGAAGATCTCGCGCGGCCAAATGGTCAGGTCCACGCGGTCGAGCGCTACGAGTCCGCCGAAGCGCTTGGTGAGCCGATCCACTTGGAGCAGGGCAGTGGCGGTCGTGATCACGTCGTCGGGTCTCCTGCTGGCGGCATCAGTCGGCGAACGGGCGCCGCGCGATGTACTGGCCCTGGCCCGGGCCGGCGGCCAGCCGCTCGCCGTCGAGCAAGAGCTGGCCGCGCAGCAGCGTCTGCTCGGGCTTGCCGACGACGCGCCAGCCCTCGTAGGCGGTCCAGGTGGCGTTGCTGTGCAGCGCCTCGCCGCGAATGGTCCACTCGACGCTGGGATCGAAGATGACCAGGTCGGCGTCGGAGCCGACCTTAATCGTGCCTTTCTGAGGATACAGCCCGAAGCGCCGCGCCGGTCCCTCGCTCATCACCTCGGCCAGCCGCGGCAGCGAGACGCGCCCCTTGCGCACGCCCTCACTGTACATCAGCGGCAGCATGGTCTCGACGCCAGGCATGCCGAAGGTGACCTTGAAGACGTTACCCTCCGCGAAGCCGCGCTCTTTGTCGGCCAACGCGAAGGGCGCGTGGTCGCTGCCGACGCACTCGATCACGCCCTGCCGTAAGCCCGCCCACATGGCCGCGCAGTCGGCCTCGGTGCGGAGCGGGGGCGCGATCTTCACCTGAGCCGGCTGGCGGCGGGTCTCGGCGTCCGTCAGCAGCAGGTAGTGCGGGCACGTCTCCGTGAACACGCGCTCGCCGCGCGCCTTGGCCGCGGTGATGAGCTCGAGGCCCTCGCGCGTGCTCAGGTGCACGACGTACAGGGGGCAGCCCAGGATGCGCGCGGCGGTGACCACCTGCTCGATGGCCGCCTGCTCGGACACGTTGGGCCGTGACGGCAAATAGAACTTCGGCCCGACCTCGCCCGCGGCGATGAGCTGCTCCTCGAGATGCTCGATGAGGTTGCCGTCCTCGGCGTGCACCATCATGAGCCCGCCGTCGCGGATGGCGGCCATCTGCTTAGCGAGATAGTAGCCGTCGGACATCCGCCCGCTGTGCCGGTAGCCCATGGTGGCCTTGAATGAGGTGATGCCGAGCGCGATAGCCTGGGGGATCTCGGCGATCTGGTCGAGGTCCGGCCAAAGGCAGCAGTGGGGCGCGAAGTCGACATAGGACCGTCGGCGTCCGTCGTCAATGCTCCGCGGTAGGAAGACGGCCAGCCGCTCGCCCTTCGGCGGCCACCAGAAGGGCAGTACCGTCGTGACGCCGCCGTAGGCAGCCGAGCGGCTGGCGCTCTCCACGTCGTCGACCTGGGCGCCCGGGATGTTGGCGAAGTAGGTCGCGCCAGTGTCATAGTGCAAGTGCGGCTCTACGACGCCGGGCAGGACGAGCTTGCCGCGCGCGTCGATCGAGCGCGCCGCTGCCAGCGTCACGCTCGGAGCGACGATGGCGGCGATGCGCTCGCCCTGTATGCCGATAGTGGCGGCGACGACGGTGCCCTCGCACACCACCTGGCCGCCGACGACGACTGTGTCGAGCACGCGACGCTCCTCGCGCTACTTCACCAGCTCGTAGGTGCCCTCTTTGGTCATCTTGAACAGATAGACGTGCTGGGTGGCGTTGTCGCCCTTGCCGTTGAATGTGTACTCGGCGGCGGCGCCGGCGAAGCCCTTCGTCGCGCCGAGCGCGTCGCGAATCTTCTGGCGGTCGGTGGTCGTGCCGGCGCGCTTCATGGCGTCGACGAGCAAGTAGATGGCGTCGTAGGCCTGGATGTTCTCCTTCGACACCGACTTGCCGCCGAAGGCCTTCTTCCAGCGCTCGTTCAGGTCCCTGGTCTTGTCGCGCTCGAGGTTGAAGCTCTGGTAGATGAGGACGCCGTCGACGGCCTGACCGGCCAGGCGGAACACGGTCGGATCGGCCAGCGTCTGGCTGCCGAGCAGGTGGCCCTTGTAGCCGCGCTGGCGCGCCTGCTGAATGATCGCCGCGGCCTCGTTCGTGCGGCTCTCGATGAGGATGGCGTCCGGATTGCGGCTCATGATGCGCGTGAGCTGCGGGCCGAAGTCCGCGTCACGCGCGCGATGCGCCTCCACGGCGAGCAGCTCGAGCCCCTGGCTCGGCGCCTCCTTCTTCACGAACTCGGTCTCGATGGCGTTGAAGTCGTTGTCGCTGTCATAGATCACGGCCAGCGTCTTGAGATTCTGCTTCTCCTTGAGCAGCTTGAGATAGGCCGGGATGGCGCGATCGGACACGGTGGTGTCGCGGAAGGTCCAGTCGTTGAACTCCTTCGGCCATACGCCGGCCGAGCTCGTTGACATAGCGACGACCTTGGCCTCCGCGGCGGCCTCGGACGACGGGATGAACTCGCCGGTCGAGGCAAAGCCAAGGAGCGCGACGACGTCGGCCTGCGCGCCGTAGCGGCGCACGAGCGCCACTGACTGCGCCTTGTCCGACGCGGTGTCCTCGACGACGAACTCGAGCTTCTTGCCGAGCACGCCGCCGGCGGCGTTGATCTCCTCGACGGCGAACTTGATCCCTTCGACCGACTGCTGCCCGTACTGGGCATTCGGTCCGGTGATGGGGTTGACGACGGCCAGCTTGACCGCGCCGCCCGCCGGCGCCTGCGTGATCGGTGCGGCAGCGGCCGGCTTGCCGGCCGGGGCGGCCGGAGCCGCGGGGGCGGCTGGCGCGGGCGTGCCGCTGGCGCAACCGCCGGCGACCAGCAGCCCTGCCAAAGCGGCCACAGACAGAGACATCCGTGCGTTCATCGTAGCTCTCTCCTCCGTCGCGCGGGTATCCTCACTTCACCAGCTCGTACGTGCCGCCTTTGACCCATTTGTAAAGGTAGACACGCTGCGTGGTATTGTCGCCCTTGCCGTCGTAGGTGAAGTCCGCCGACGCGCCGACGAAGCCCTTGGTGCTACCGACTGCGTCGCGGAGCTTCTGGCGGTCGGTCGCTGTGCCCGCGCGCTGCATCGCGTCGGCGAGCAGGTAGACGGCATCGTAGGCCTGGACGTGGTCCTTCGACGGCAGCTTGCCGTCGGTGCGCTTCTTCCATTTCTCGATGAACTGTTTCGTCGTGGAGCGCTCCGGATTCAGGCTCTGGTAGAAGAACGCGCCGTCGACGGCGTCGCCGGCCAGCCGGGCGATGGTGGCGTCGGTGAAGGGCGTGCTGCCGAGCAGGTGGCCTTTGAATCCGCGCTGGCGCGCTTGCTGCACGATGCCGGCGGCCTCGTTCGTGCGGCTCTCGATGAGGATAGCGTCCGGGTTGCGGCTTATGATGCGCGTGAGTTGCGGGCCGAAGTCCGAGTCGCGCGCGCGGTGCGCCTCGACGGCAACCAGGTCGAGGCCATACTTCGACGCCTCTTTCTTGACGAAATCGGTCTCGAGCGCGCTGAAGTCGTTGTCGGCGTCGTAGATGACGGCCAGCGCCTTCAGGCTCAGCTTCTCTTTGAGCTCCTTGAGGTACGCCGGGATGGCACGGTCGGACACGACGGTGGTGCGGAAGGTCCAGTCGTTGAACTCCTTGGGCCAAATGCCCGCGGAGCCGGTCGAGATGACCGGGATCTTGCCGTCGGCGGCGGCTTCAGACGCGGGGATCAGCTCGCCGGTCGAAGTGATGCCGAGGATGGCCACGACCTCCGGCTGGGCGGCGAAGCGGCGCACCAGCGCGACGGCCTGTGCCTTGTCTGAGGCCGTGTCCTCCAGGACGAACTCGAGTTTCTTGCCGAGCACGCCGCCGGCGGCATTGAGCTCCTCGACCGCCAGCTTGATGCCTTCGACCGACTGCTGGCCGTACTGGGCGTTCGGCCCGGTCAGCGGGTTGACCACCGCGACCTTCACCACCCCGCCGGCCGGCGCCGGGGCGCTCGGCGCCGCGGCAGCCGGCTTGCCGGCCGGGGGCGGCGGCGCGGAGGTCGCCGGCGTGCCGCCAGCGCACGCACCGACCATCGCCAGCACGGCCACGACGAGCAGGGACGCGTACACGCGAGCGAGCATCGTCTCCCTCCTCCTGCGCTCAGCCACGACTCACCGGGGCGAGCATGCGTCTAGGCGGAAAGCTGATCTCCCTCGATGGCACCTCCGATGGCACCTCCGGCAGGGCGGCCGCGGCGGTCCACGGCGGCTGCTTGCTGCCTGGCGCGGGACGCCCGGCCGACGCAGCGCGGATACGTGCACACGAATGTAGACCAGAGCCGTCGAGCTGTCTACGGCCTGCCTGGCCAATCTACGCGCACGGTCTTGTGTGCTTCGGGGCAAAGCGGCGCAGTGCCGAGAAACCCCATCGCAGGTCGTTGGCGCAGATGGCCAATGACAGCAGGCCGTCCTGGACGAGACGTCCAACGGTCGCTATGCGAACAGCGTAGGATCCTCGACGTGCAGGATGACCAGGGCGATGTGCGCCTCGCGCCGCCAGGCCGGGTCGTCGAGGCGGCGGGCGAGCAGCTCCTGGATGCGTAGCAAGCGGTAGCGCAGGGTGTGAGGATGAACGACCAGCGCCTTGGCCGTCGCGTGCACGTGGCAGGCGTGCTCGAGGTAGGCGTCGAGGGTGCGCAACAGGCCGCCATTGCGCCGCGCGTCATAGGCGATGAGTGGCGCGAGGGCCTCGCGCGCGAAGGCCAGCAGGTCTTCCTGTGCGTCGAGGCCGACCAGCAGCCGGTAGATGCCCAGGTCGCGCACATGGACGACCTGGCCGCGCCGGCCAAGGCGCGTGGCTGCGCGCAAGATGCGCTGCGCGCCTCGGTAGGCCGCGGCGACTGAGGCGATGCCGCGGGTCGGCTCGCTGACGGCCACGGTGATGTGCATGTCGGGGAGAAGGGTGGTCAGGTTGAGATGCAGGCTGCGCCAAAGATCAGCGGCGCAGGGCAGCGGCCAGAGGACGACGACGTGGTCGTCGCGCACCGCGGTGAGCGGCGCGGCCTGGTCGGCGCAGTGCGCACGTAGAGCGTCGTCGATCGTCGACAGAAGGCGCTCGGCGCGGGCGCGCGGGGTCTCCCCGAGGTAGGCCGTCCGGGCCTGCCCGGGAGCCTCGTCGATGGCGATAAGCGTGACAGAATATACGATGTCCGGATCGTACCCCAGGCGCCGCGCGCGGTCGGCCGTGTCGGCGAGGCGGCTGCTGTCGAGCAGCTCGTGGAGCAGCTCGCCGCCGAAGCGCCGTTCGGCGCGCGTTACGTGCTCCACGCGCCGCAGCTCGAGCGCGACGATCAGCACGGCCTGCTCCAATGCCTGGAAGTCCGGCTGGTCGAGGGAACGGCTGACCTCCAGCACGGCCAGATAGCCGGCCACGGCGCCACCGACGACGACGGGCGCCAC
>JACQUS010000501.1 GCA_016210125.1 Chloroflexota bacterium
ACGCGCGTCGTGGTGATGAACGGCCCGAGGAAGAGCAGCACCCGGACCGTGGCGCGGGGGTAGAGCACGAGGTAGGCCCCGAGCACGCCGGCGATGGCCCCGGAAGCGCCGACGTTCGGGACGCGCGTGTCGGGGATGAAGGTCACCTGGGTGAGCGCCGCGGCCAGTCCCGTGACGAGGTAGAAGAGCGCGAAACGCACGTGGCCGAGGCGATCCTCCACGTTGTCGCCGAAGATGAACAGGTACAGCATGTTGCTGGCGATGTGCAGCCAGTTGGCTTGCATGAACATGCTCGTGAAGACCGTGAGGTAGACCAGCCCCGGCCCGGCCGGCGGTGGCAGGTCGACCCCGCGGCTGATCTCGTAAGGGATCATGGCGTAGCGGTAGACGAAGCGCTCCAGCTCGGCGTCGGGCAGGCTCGACTGGTAGACGAACACGGCGACGTTGGCGAGCAGAATGAGGAGCATGACGAAGGGGAAGCGGTGCCGCCCCCCGGCCTCGTCGGAGATGGGAATGACCACGCCGGCCTCGCGCGCTGCCGTCTGGAGCCAGTATAGCCCACGGTGTGCTACCCTCGTGACAGGGGCAGCGATGAGCCGCATCACGATGAGCAACGCGCGGCAGATCGCCGAGCTGCTCGACGTGCGCCTGCCGCGGCCGGACGCGGCCGCGCCGAATCGGCTGGCGCAGCTCACCCTGCCGGTCGAGACCTGATGGCCCGGCCAGCGCCGGAGCGTGGCTCGCCGGCGGCGGTGAACTCACCCGCTGCAATTCCCGCCACCCATAGCCAGCGCCCGCGCTGGGTCGATGCGCCGCGGCGCGCTGCCGTCTGGGCCGCGCTGCGCGCCTGGTACGCCCAGGCGCGGCGTGACCTGCCGTGGCGGCGAACACACGACCCGTACGCCATCGTCATTGCTGAGCTCATGCTCCAGCAGACGCAGGTGGAGCGCGTGGTCCCTAAGTACCTGGCCTTTCTGGAGCGCTTCGCGACCTGGCGCAGCCTGGCGGCGGCGCCGCGCGCCGAGGTCGTGCGCGCGTGGGCCGGCCTCGGCTACAACCGCCGAGCGGTCTGGCTGCACCAGCTCGCACAGGTCGTGGTCGACCACTACGAGGGCGCGCTGCCCGCCGATCCAGCCGTGCTGGCCGGGCTGCCCGGCCTGGGGCCGTACACCGTCGCCGCAGTGGCCTGCTTCGCCCACGGCCAGCACGTTCCACTCGTGGACACCAATGTCCGGCGCGTCCTCGGGCGGCTCTTCGCCGGGCTGGGGCCGCTCGCGCAGCGCGAGGCCTGGGCGCTGGCGGCCTGGGCGCTCCCGCCGGACGGCGCCGGCGACTGGCACCAGGCGCTGATGGACCTCGGCGCTACGATCTGCCTGGCGCGCCGGCCGGCCTGCGCCGCCTGCGCGGTGGCCACCTGGTGCGTGGCGCGGCCGGCGCTCGACGGGGCCATCTGGCCAGCCGGCCTGCCGCGCCCGCAGCGGCGCGTCGCCGAGGCGCGGGAAACCGGCGGCTACCCCGGCTCGCGGCGCTACTTCCGTGGGCGGATCGTCGACGCCTTGCGCGCCCTGCCGCCGGGCGCTACGCTGCACCTGGCCGCGCTGGGGTCGCTCATTAAGCCCGACTACACCCCGGCCGAGGCGCCCTGGCTGCGCGAGCTGCTCGTTGGGCTGGTCACCGACGGCCTGGTCGAGTGGGCCGACGGCAACGAGCGGTGCGCGGTGAGGCTCGCGGAGGGAGGATAGCGTGTCGGAAGAGCGGGCCGCGGAGATCTTCCGGGCCTTGATCATGCGCCGCGAGAGCCGCCGCGCGCTCGCAGCGCGGCCGGTCGAGTGCGAGAAGCTGCGCGCCATGCTCGAGGCGGCGCGCTGGGCGCCATCCTACGGCAACATGCAGCCCTGGCGCTTCGTCCTGGTCCAGGAGCCGGCCGCGCTGGACGCCATGCGGCCGGCATTCACGCCGGGCAATGCCTGGGCGAAGCAGGCCCCGGTGCTGGTCGTCGGCACGGCGAACCCGCAGGACGCCAAGATCGTCGCCGGCAAGGAGTACTATCTATTCGACCTCGGCCTGGCGGTCCAGAACCTGCTTCTCCAGGCCGTAGCCTGCGGGCTGGTCGCCCACCCGATGGGCGGGTGGGACGAGCAGACCGTCAAGCAAGCATTGGGTGTCCCTGACGAGGTGCGCGTCGTCGTCGTCATCGCGCTGGGCTACCCCGGCCGGCTGGAGGAGCTGGATGAGGAGACGCGCCGGAAGGAGCAGCAGCCGCGGACGCGTAAGGCGCTCGCGGAGATAGCCTTCGCCGACCGCTGGGGCCGGCCCTGGGACGCCGGTGCCTGATCCCGCCTCCTGTCCCCCTCTCTGCACGCGGAGAGGGGGAGGAAGGGGGTGAGGTACGGCCCCCTGGTTCGACCTCCCGCGCCTTCTGGTACTACGCGACGTCGTCGGCGCGCTCGACCCTGACGGGCCGCCGCGTCTGCGCCTCGTCATGCCACCGCCCGCGGCGGCGCGCCACCTGGCGGCGCTGCCCGGCTCGTTCAACCCGCCGACCGCCGCCCACCTGGCACTGGCGCGCGCCGCCCGGCGCGCCGGTTGCGACGCCGTCGTCCTCGTCTTGAGCACGCGCACGGTGGCCAAGGAGCTGCCCACGGGCCTCCTCCTCGAGGATCGGCTGCTGCTGCTGGCCGAGCTGGCGCGGCGCCCGGTAAGGGTCGCCCCGGGTGCGGCGCAAGGCGCTCGCTGGGCCACGCCGGCGGCGCTGTGCGTCGCCGCGGTCAACCGCGGCCTGTACGTCGACCAGGCCGCCCTGCTGCGGGCCACCTGGCCGGAGGCGGCGCCGGTGGCCTTCGTCGTCGGCTTCGACAAGATCGTGCAGATCTTCGATCCGCGCTACTACGCCGACCGCGACGCGGCACTCGACGCGCTCTTCGCCCGCGCGAGCTTCCTCGTTGCGCCGCGCGACGAGCACGACGCGCGCGACCTGGTGGCTCTGCTGGCGCGCCCGGAGAACCGCCGCTTTGCCGACGGCGTGCGCTTCCTGCCACTGCCGCGCGGGGTGCGGTCTGTGTCGGCGACGCAGGCCCGCGCGGCGCTGCCGGCCGGCCTGGCGGCGCCGGTGCCGGCACCTGTCCACGCCTTCGTCCGCGCCACCGGCGCCTTCCAGCCGCCGCGCGCGCTGCCGAGCGGCGAGCAGGTCGACGCCTACGCGCTGCGCGCGGTGCTGCTCGATGTCCTGTGGCGCCTGAGCGACGCGGGGCGGTCGGACTTCGGCCGCCTCTGCCGCGTGGCGACGAGCGACACGCCCGCCGGGAGGCGGCTGCGGGCCGCGCTGCGCGCCGGTGCGGCTGCTGACCTGGCGCAGGCGCTGCGGGCGCTACAGAGGCGATGAGGTCGTCGGCGCACGCGCCGCCCACAACAGGTCTGCGCTCAGCGGGCTGCTTCGTAGAGCTTGAGGCCGGGAACGTGACTGAAATCGCGGAGATTGCGCGTCAAGAGGGTCAGATCGTGTGCGAGCGCCGTCGCAGCGATGAGCATGTCCATATCGCCGATCTGCCGCCGCAGCGATCGCGGAAGCTCGCCCCGTACGATGCCGAAACGCTCGGCGATCGACCTGGTCACGCCCACGAGATCCTTGCCGAGCAGGAAGCTCTGCAGACCTTCGAGTGCGGCTTGAGGATCGCGCGCGTAGTACGCGCCTTCGAAAAGCTCGCCATACGAGATGATGCTTACCGCCAGCCCTTGCGGTGCCAGCTCGAGGAGTGTCTGCGTCGCGTCTTCCTGTCCGTGGAGGCAGTCGACGATCCAGTCGGTATCAACGAGGTACAGGCTCATAGCCGAACGGGCCGCCGACCAGAGGCACGGCGGCGCTCGTAGACATACGCTTTGAACGCTTCAGCGTTGACACCCTTCCAGCTCCCTGCGGCGCGCAGGATACCTTCCCGAGACCGTGCGACAGCCCTGGCGCCCGGCGCCCGCCCTCCTCTCCGTCCTCCTGCGCTTCTTTCGGTAAGGGCGGGCCGGAGCACGACAAGATCAGCGCCGTCGCGTTCGATGACGATCGCGTGCCTCTCCGAGACGACGCGATCGACCACCTCTGCGAGGTTGGAGACGAGCTCGCTGAACGGTACCCGCCGCACTTCGCCAGGCATATCCCGTGCTCCTCACGCCGCGATTATACCAGTCGCCGCCGCTCGGCCAGGCGGTCTCGGGCAATCGTGCGCGATGCCCGCACACCCTGCACGAGCCTTGGCGTCACGAAGGCGTCGGGTGGCCGCCCGCACGGGGCCACCACCGGTAAGCGATCGCCCAGGTGTCTTCGCACCTGCCGCCGCGAAGGTCCAGTCCGACGACCCGGCGCACGGCTTCGCCGTCGGCGCGCCCCGACACCCGGACGCTAATCCACGCCCCGGAGCGCGCCTTCTTGCGCCTCGGGCAGGCGCTCGTCGCCCAGCAGCATCGCGCGCAGCCGCGCGCGCCAGCGCCAGAGGGCCAGGGCGGCCAGCGGCCCGACGACGATGCCCACGTACCAGTAGGCGACCAGCCAGCCGAGCAGGTAGCCGCCGGTCGTGTACGTGAGACCCCACAGCAGCGCCGCCAGTAGGTCGAAGGCCAGGAAGCGCCGGTACGGCATGCGGCAGAACCCGGCGCCGACGGCGATCACCGATCGTGTCGTGTTGAAGAACTTTGCGCCGACGAGCGCGAAGCCGCCCCAGCGATGGATCAGCCGCTCGGCGTAGACGACGTACGTGCTCAGGCGCTGCTCCCAGCGCGTGCCGCGCGGCATGCGCCGACCGAGGACGTAGTCGACATGGTCGCCGAGCAGCGAGCCCAGCGCCGTCACGGCGACGACGTGCTCGAAGCGCAGGTAGCCCTGCTGCGCCAGCAGCCCGCCGAGGGCGACGAACGTGGCCCCGGGCAGGAAGGCGCCGAGCAGGACGGTATGCTCCAGGAGCGCGCCCAGGAAAAGCGCTGGATAGCCGTACTGCTCCACCAAGGGCAGCAGCGCGGCGACGATCGCGTCGAGCACGCGGCGACACCAACTCCATCGATGCAGTGTACTGTTACGTAGTGTACCGCCGCGACCGGCTAGACGAAAGCCGCCGGCCGCCGCTTTCGCCGCTGCAGCGCGCTGCCACGGGCGAGGCCGCCAGCGCGGCTCCGCGACGGAGCGCGGCGCGCCCACGTGGGGCGGCGTGCGGGTCGTGTCGGACGTGCGCCGCGCGCGTAGGGTACAATGCGTTCGCGCGGGCGAGCAGCGCTGCGCACCCGACCGGCTGCGCCAGCGGCCCGCGCGACCTGTGAGCGCCCGTGGAGGTGGATGCGTGTCAGGCAAGGTTCAGCTTGTCGTTC